>NZ_JACCQB010000070.1:0-30029 GCF_015712265.1 Burkholderia sp. 9777_1386
GAGCGCCTCGTGATCAACGCGCAGAACTGCGTGCACTGCAAGACCTGCGACATCAAGGACCCGACGCAGAACATCGTGTGGGTCACGCCGGAAGGCGGCGGCGGGCCGAATTACCCGAACATGTAACGCAACGCATCCCCGCGCCCCGCGGGCGCGAACGAACCGGAGTGAGACGATGAGCAATGCAGCGAAGGAAGTCGTGGTGGTGAGCGGTGTCCGTACCGCGATCGGTGATTTCGGCGGCAGCCTGAAGGATTTCTCGCCGACCGACCTCGGCGCGAAGGTGGTCGCCGAAGTGCTGTCGCGCGCGAACGTGCCGGGCGACGCGGTCGGGCACGTCGTGTTCGGCCACGTCGTGAACACCGAGCCGAAGGACATGTATCTCGCGCGCGTCGCGGCGATCAACGGCGGCGTCGCGCAGCACACGCCGGCGTTGACCGTGAACCGCCTGTGCGGCTCGGGCCTGCAGGCGATCGTGTCGGCCGCGCAGACGATCATGCTCGGCGATGCCGACGTCGCGATCGGCGGCGGCTCGGAGAGCATGAGCCGCGCGCCGTACACCGTGCCGGCCGCGCGCTTCGGCCAGCGCATGGGCGACGGCAAGCTCGTCGACATGATGCTCGGCGCGCTGCACGACCCGTTCCAGACGATCCACATGGGCGTGACGGCCGAGAACGTCGCGAAGAAATACGACATCTCGCGTGAAGCGCAGGACGCGCTGGCGCTCGAATCGCATCGTCGCGCGGCGCGCGCGATCGCGGAAGGGCGCTTCAAGGACCAGATCCTGCCGATCTCGATCCGCACCAAGAAGGGCGAAGTCGCGTTCGACACCGACGAGCACGTGCGTCACGACGCGAGCGCGGACGATTTCACGAAGCTCAAGCCGGTGTTCGCGAAGGAGAACGGCACCGTGACGGCCGGCAACGCGTCGGGCATCAACGATGCCGCGGCCGCCGTGCTGATGATGAGCGCGGACGCCGCGCGCGCGCAGGGCGTGAAGCCGCTCGCGCGCCTCGTCGCGTATGCGCACGCGGGCGTCGATCCGGCGTACATGGGCATCGGCCCGGTGCCGGCCACGCAGAAGGCGCTCGAACGCGCGGGCCTGAAGATCAGCGATCTCGACGTGATCGAAGCGAACGAGGCGTTCGCCGCGCAGGCCTGTGCGGTCACGCAGGCGCTCGGCCTCGATCCGGCCAAGGTCAACCCGAACGGTTCGGGCATCTCGCTCGGTCACCCGATCGGTGCGACCGGCGCGCTGATCACGGTGAAGGCGCTGTACGAGCTGAAGCGCATCGGCGGGCGTTACGCGCTCGTGACGATGTGCATCGGCGGCGGCCAGGGGATTGCGGCGATCTTCGAGAACATCTGATAATCGACCGCTCAGCATCCGAACACACAGGACATTTCATGGCCATCGAAACCGTCGGCGTCGTGGGCGCCGGAACCATGGGTAACGGCATTGCGCAAACGGCGGCCGTTGCAGGACTGAACGTCGTGATGATCGACGTCAGCGACGCCGCGCTCGACAAGGGCCTCGCGACGCTGAAGGGCAGCCTCGAGCGGCTCGTGTCGAAGGACAAGCTCGACGCGGCCGCACGCGATGCGGCGCTCGCGCGCATCACGACGTCGACCGACTACGCGAAGCTCGCCGTCGTCGACATCGTGATCGAAGCCGCGACCGAGAACGTCGAGCTGAAGGGCCGCATCCTGAAGCAGATCGAGGCCGTCGCACGCCCGGACGCGATCATCGCGACCAACACGTCGTCGATCTCGATCACCGCGCTCGCGGCGCCGCTCGCCGATCCGTCGCGTTTTCTCGGCATGCACTTCTTCAACCCGGTGCCGCTGATGCCGCTCGTCGAGATCATCCGCGGGCTGCAGACGAGCGACGCGACCGCGTCGGCCGTGCGCGCGCTGACTGAGCGTTTCGACAAGTCGCCGATCGGCGTGCGCAATTCGCCGGGCTTCGTCGTGAACCGGATCCTGGTGCCGATGATCAACGAAGCGTTCTTCGTGCTGGCCGAAGGCATCGCGTCGGCCGAGGAGATCGACGCGGGGATGAAGCTCGGCGCGAACCACCCGATCGGGCCGCTCGCGCTGGCCGACCTCGTGGGCCTCGACGTGTGCCTCGCGGTGATGGACGTGTTCGTGAAGGACTTCGGCGATCCGAAGTATCGCGCGTGCCCGCTGCTGCGCGAGATGGTGTCGGCCGGGCGGCTCGGGCGCAAGACCGGGCGCGGCGTGTACGACTACAGCAAGTAAGCGGCGCGTCATGCCACTTCGCGCGGCCGCCTTCGGGCGGCCGCGTGCATGGTGCGGCGCGCGCGGCGCGATTACGCGTCGAGCACCGACAGGTCGCGCGGCAGCGCGCGCTTGAACATCGCCAGCATGTGCCGCGCCGCCTTCGGCGGCAGCGTGATCGCATGGCGTACGGCCGCCGCGATCTGGATCATTATCAGTTCCGCGAATGCGCTGCGCTGTGCGCGCGTCGTGTCGGGCGCGACTTCCGCCAGCGCATCCGCGAACAGTCCGGCCAGGAATTCGCCGTCCGCGCGATCCAGTGCCTGCAGCGCGCGATCGGCCTGCGTCGCGCGCCAGATGTCGCGCATCAGCGGCTCGTCGACGAACATCCGGTAGTAGCTGTCCGTGATGCGCGCGAGCGTGGCGTGCAGATCGTCGATCGTCTTCATTCCCGCGAGGTCGCGCCGCACGCAGTCGTGGCCGACGGCGTTGTAGCGCTCCGCGAGCGTGCCGATCACCGCGGCCTTGTCCGGAAAGTACTGGTACAGCGAACCGAACGAGATGCCCGTGCGTTCGACGATGTCGCTCATCCGGAACGCGTCGCAGCCTTTCTCGATCATCACTTCCGACGCGCACGCGAGGATGCGCTCGAACCGCTCGCGGCTGCGCTGCTGCGTCGGTACCAGCCGCGCGCGCGCCGGCGCGTCCGCTGCCGCCGCGTCGGGCTCGTCGCTCTGCCCCGATTTTTGTCGGCCCATGCCGCCTCCCGAAAAGCTTGACGTTCCTAATGCGAGAGTCTATCGTGTTTTTGAAACACGAGAGATTCTCGTGTTTTTCCAAAAGGAGACGCACATGTCGGCACTTCCCCTCCTCATCGTCGGCGGTTCGGGCAAGACGGGCGCCCGCGTCGATGCCCGGCTGCGTGCGCGCGGCCATGCGACACGGCCGGTATCGCGCACGTCGGCCGTCCGCTTCGACTGGACGGCGCCCGAAACGTGGCCGGCCGCGCTCGATGGGGTGTCGGCCGCCTATGTGACCTACCAGCCCGATCTGGCCGTCGAAGGCGCGGTGGACGCGATCGCCCGATTCGCGCGGCTCGCGCGGGACCTCGGCGTCGAGCGCGTGGTGCTGCTGTCCGGGCGCGGCGAGCCGCGCGCACAGGCCGCCGAGGCTGCGTTGCAGGCGTCGGGCGTGGGCTGGGGTGTCGTGCGGGCAAGCTGGTTCAACCAGAACTTCTCCGAAGGCTATCTGCTCGACGGCGTGCTGGCCGGCGAAGTCGCGCTGTCGGCCGGCGCGGTGCGCGAGCCGTTCGTCGATGCGGACGACATCGCGGACGTGGCCGTGGCCGCGCTCACCGATGCGCGGTTCGCGGACCGCGTGATCGAGGTCACCGGCCCGCGCGCGCTGACGTTCGCGGAAGCGGTCGACGAAATCGCGCGGGCCGCCGGGCGGCCGATCGCCTACCGCGAGATTCCGCACGATGCATTCGTCGCGGGGCTGCGCGAGGTCGGCGTGCCGGAGCCGGTCGTCGCGTTGCTCGACGACCTGTTCGACGGGGTGCTCGACGGGCGCAACAGCGCGGTGACGCACGGCGTCGACGCCACGCTCGGGCGCCCGGCGCGCGATTTCTCCGACTATGCGCGCGCGGTCGCCGCGACCGGCGTATGGAGCGCCCGACCATGATCGCGTTCGTGACGGCCGCGTTGCTGTGGGGTTCCGCCATCGGCTGCGGGCTGATGGCCGGCGTGTACTTCGCGTTCTCGACGTTCGTGATGACGTCGCTCGGACGGCTCGCGCCGCCGGCCGGCGCGGCCGCGATGAACGCGATCAACGTCGACATCGTGCGTTCGCCGTTCATGCCGCTGTTTCTCGTCACGACGCTGATGGCGCTCGCGCTCGTCGTGATCGCGCTGTTCGATCGCGATTCGCCGGGCGCGATGGCGGCGCTCGCCGGCGGCGTGCTGTACGTGTTCGGCATGTTCGCGGTGACGCTGGCCGTCAACGTGCCGCTCAACGATGCGCTCGCCGCAGCCGATCCGGCCACGGCGCAAGGCGCGGCGCTGTGGACGCGCTACCTGCACGACTGGACGAGGTGGAATCACGTGCGCACGGTGGCATCGGCCGCCGCATGCGCATGCTTCATCGCGGCACTCGCGGCGCGCTAGCGGCAGCGCCGCCGTTACGCGTAAAACGCCGACGGCGACATCCCGAAGTGCCGCTTGAACATCGCGGAGAACGCGCTCTGGCTGCTGTAGCCGTGATCCATCGCGACGGTCAGCACTTTTTCGCCGTGCGCCAGACGCTTGAGTGCGAGCAGCAGCCGCGCCTGCTCGCGCCAGCGGCGGAAGCTGAGCCCCGTCTCGCGCCGGAACGCGCGATGCAGCGTGCGGACCGACAGGCCGAGCAGGTCGGCCCACTCGGCGATCGTGCGCAGGTCGTCGGGCGTGGCGACCAGCGTGTCGCAGATCGTCCGCAGGCGCGCGTCGTGCGGCCACGGCAGGTACAGCGGCAGCAGCGGCGCGACGGTCACTTCCGCAAGCAGCAGGTGCATCAGGTGATCGTGGCGCGAGCCCGGCGCGTAATCGAGCGGCACGTCGACCGCGGCGAGAATCAGCTCGCGCAGCAGCGGATGCACTTCGACGACGCAACTGCGCGCGGGCAGGTGCTCGACCGCGCCCGGCTCGACGAACACCGTGCGCATCTGCACGTCGCCGCTCATCTGCACCGTATGGTCGAGCCCGGCTTCGAGCCATACGCCGCGCGTCGGCGGCACGACCCACGATGCACCTTCGGATTCGACGTGCATCACGCCCTCGATCGCATAGAGCAGTTGCGCGCGCCGATGGCGGTGCGGCGCGATCGACGTGCCGTGCACGTAGGTGGCCGCCATCGCCGACACGGGCATCGGCGTCGATTCGTAGCGCAGGTGCGCAAACGGCGGGGTGGACTCGAGTGTCCGATTGGCGACAAGTCGTGACATTTTGGCGTGAGACAGGCAGTGGGCGGGCGGGCACGATGGCGTTCCGATTCACGCCAGCCTCCCTGTCACGATATTAATCCGTCCAACGCGATGAACAAGTCTCCTTTTCTGCTCCCCTTCTGCGCGATCGCGCTGTGGGCCGGCAACGTCGTCGTCTCGAAGCTGTCCGCGTCGACGATCGACCCGTCGGCCATCACGTTCTACCGGTTGCTGCTCGCCGTCGCGCTGATGAGCGTCTTCACGCTGCGCCCCGCGTGGCGCAATCGCGCGGTGCTCGTCGCGCACCTGCCGAAGCTCGCGGTGCTCGGCTTTCTCGCGATGGCGCTGTTCCAGAGCCTGTCCTACGAGGCCGCGAAAACGACCAGCGCGACCAACATGGCGATCATCACCGCGCTCGTGCCGCTGATGACGATGCTGCTGAGCTCGCTGCTGCTCGGCGATCCGCCGGGCGCCGGCATGATCGGCGGCGGCGTGCTGTCGCTCGCGGGCGTCGTCTACCTGATCGCCGAAGGGCACCCGACGGCGATCGCCGCGCGCGGCGTGCAGCTGGGCGACCTGCTGATGCTGGCCGCGTCGGCCGCGTACGCGCTGTACGGCGTGCTGCTCAAGCGCTGGCGCATCGGCGCGCTGCCCGCGTGGCAGTCGACTTACGTGCAGGCGCTGGCCGCGCTCGTGTTCATGGCGCCGATGCTGCTGCGGCTGCCTGCGCAGGCCGCATGGCCGACGCGCGCGAGCGTGCCGCTGATCCTGTATGCCGGCGTGCTGGCGTCGGTGGTGCTCCCGTATTTGTGGATGCAGGGCGTGCGGCTGCTCGGCCCGAGCCGCTGCGCGATGTTCATGAACCTGCTGCCCGTGATGACGGCCGGCGGCGCGATCGTGCTGCTCGGCGAATCGCTGCGGCTGTATCACCTGATCGGCGGCGGTGTCGCGCTGCTCGGCGTCGCGCTCGCGCAGCGGTTTCCGTTTCAAGCCGGTGCATCGCAAGGAGCCCGCCAATGAGCGCGCATGCGGACCTCCAGGATCTGATGGCCATGCTGCCGGACGAACGCGCGCCCGGTGCCGCGCCGGCGCTCGCGCGCCAGCTCGAACGGATCGCGACCGCGCTCGAGGCGTTGGCGGGCATCCGCCAGCCGGCCGCGATCGATTTCGATGCGGCCATTGCGTTTCGCTGGTGCGGTGTCGGCGGCGGCCATCGAACGGCGCCGCTCGAACCGATCGCCACGCCCGCGCTCGTCGGGTTCGACGCGCTGCGCAACGTCGGCCGGCAGGCGGCGATCGTCGAGCGGAACACGCGCCAGTTCGTGCACGGGTTCGCGGCCAATCACGTGTTGCTGACCGGCGCACGCGGTACCGGCAAGTCGTCGATCGTGAAGGCGTGCCTGCATGCGTTCGCGGCGCACGGCCTGCGGTTGATCGAGGTCAGCAAGGAAGGGCTGAACGATCTGCCGGCGATCGTCGAGCTGGTGCGCGCGCGGCCCGAGCGCTACCTCGTGTTTTGCGACGACCTGTCGTTCGAGGCCGGCGAGACCGGCTACAAGGGCCTCAAGACGGTGCTCGACGGCTCGGTCGCGAGCGACCTGTCGAACGTGCTCGTGTACGCGACGTCGAATCGCCGCCACCTGATGCCCGAGCAGGCGAGCGACAACGCGAACGTGACGCGTGCGGAGAACGGCGAGCTGCACCCGGGCGACGCGGTCGAGGAGCGGATTTCGCTGTCCGAGCGCTTCGGGATCTGGGTCACGTTCTACGGCTTCACGCAGGACGAGTACCTGGCCGTCGTCGAGAGCCGGCTCGGCGCCGCCGGTTTCGATGACGCGCAGGTTCGCGCGGCCCGCGAGCCCGCGCTGCAGTGGGCGCTCGAACGCGGCGCGCGTTCGGGCCGCATCGCGGTGCAGTTCGCGCGCGATTACGCGGGACGGCTCGCGGACGAAAGCGGTGCGGACGATCGCCCGCCGGGGCGCCGGCGCGCCTGAGCCGCGCGCTACAGCAGCCGCTCGGACAGGACGCGGAATGCGACGTCCGGCACGACGAAGCACAGCGGCTCGCCGGTCGCGCCGATGCGGGCGAGGAAGTCGCCGCCGCCTGCGGGGCCGATCGTCTTGAGCGGCCGCACCGCGTCGACGTCGATCGGCAGGTCGATCGACGCATGCGCGAGGCGATCGCAGTCTGCCACATGGGCGACGGCCGCGTGCTGCAGCGACAGCGCGGCGACCGCCGCGCGCCAGTCGTCGAAGAACGGCGCGAAGGCGTCGGGCAGCGTGCGGTCGTGCGACGCTTCGGCCGTGCAGCGGAAGTCGGGTGCGCTGCCGCCGCTCGCGGCCAGCAGCGTGTCGTAGCGTCCGTCGCGCGCCGCATGCGTGAAGGGCCGCGCGAGATGCGACGGCAGCGCGTCGCTGAACAGCCGGCTGCCGAGTGCATAGAGCGGGTGGTCGAACACGTTCTTCACGAACAGCACGGTGCGCCCGGCCGGCGCGCCGTCCGGCAGCGCGTCGACGTAGAGCCGCCAGTTGCTTTGCAGCGGCGACGGAAACACGCGCCGCAGCGGGCCGGCGAGCCGCGGGCCGAAGTGGCGGTGCCGGTAGGTGAGCGTCGTGAACAGCGTGCGGCCGCCACGGCTCGCGAGCGTGACGCCGCGCGGCACGAGCGGCGCGACGGCCGCGACATCGACGACCCACGTGCAATACACGACGTGCTCGACGTCGCTCGCGAGCTGCAGGAACGGCAGCCGCGACAGCAGCGCGCGGCGTGCGCGCAGCAGCGGGCCGCTCGCGACGATCCGGTTGGCGAGCCGGCCGGCGAAGCCGGAGGACGGGTAGACGAAGGTATTGTCGTAGCGCATGGGCGGCATTGTGCCGGGGTTGTCATGTGTGCGGAAGAGGCGAGCCAGCGTCCTTGGCCGAACGCCGTGCATTTGCCGGACGCCGCCCGCATGATGCACGCTCGTGCGACGGATCGCGCCGGAATCGATGGAAAATTTCCGCCGACCCGCGCGTACGGGAGATGGGGCAGCGCTCCACCGATCCCGCCGCGATTCATTCCGGCTCGGGTTCGCGCATCGGTTGCCGCGGCGCGTTCAGCCAACGCGCGATCCTGCCGCCCGCGAGTCGCCACTCGAACGGATTGCGAAAATCGAACGTGTACAGTTCGTGCAGAAGGGACGGCCAGCACCCACGTAGATTCCGGGACGCCTGGGAGCGCTCGATGCGCGAGGGGCGCCACGTGTCGTGCCAGGGAAAGTTCGTCGTCGTACTCGAGCACCGTCGTGGTAACCGGAAATTGAGCGCATACGCGTACCGCGGCCGATCCGAGAAGTTTGCCCCCGCGGCGTGCAGCGTGCGCCCCGCATGCACGGTGCAGTCTCCCGGCATCAACGGACACGTCACGGCGCGCGCCGGATCGAATCCGCCGACACACTCGAGTCCATGGGCGGTCACGTCGCCCCCGAGCGGTACGTGCGGAAGGACGTCGTACAGATGAGACCCGGGGATGAACCGCATGCACCCGTTGTCGACCGACACGGCTTGCAACGGAATCCAGAAGTTGACTTCGCGATGGTCGATGCGCGCGTCGGTAAACGCGTCGTCCTGATGCCATGGCGTCACGGTGTCCGTACGCGACTGCTTCAGGAAAAAGCTGTCGCCGGCAAAACGAACATTCGGGCCGAGCAGCGCCTTGGCGATATCGAACGCGGCGCAGCGGATACGGAGTTTCGCCAGCCGACGCTCGAAATAGGACGCCCAGTGAAGTTGGAGAAGTTGAGGCCCGGAATCGCCCCCGTTCGACTCGGGATAGAAATCGAACATCAGGCCCTGGGCGTAGCCCGTGCGACTGCCGAGCAGACGATGGCCGATTTCGCGCAAGTCCTCGATCTCCGCGGTGTCGATCAGCCCGTTGATGACCGCAAAGCCGTCGTGATGGAACCGGGACCGAAGATTGGCTTGCATTGGAACCTTGACGATGAGTTCACGGATCGCGAAGCGATGCAGACGGCCTCTGATCTTTCGATTTTCGTATTTTCGCGAAGGACGCTTCTGTTCGATACCTTACGTTGGTTGCCGACGGCCGAGCAGCCCGACGCGTTCTGCGACAAGGGCTATCGGGTCGTGAATGGCGCGGGCGGGGCAACGTGGACGTCGCGATGCCGCCACGTGCCGGGCGAGCGCAGTACCCGGCCGGCGCCGCCGTAGCGGTGGTGCAGCCGATGTGTGCACCACCGATCGCAGCATCGCCGTGCTGGCCGTCGATGGCGTGTGCCGCACCGAGCGTCGCCTGGCGTGCGTCCGACGTCGGACCGGGTCCGGCCGGAACCTGCGCGAGGCGTTTCGACGGCCAGTCTTGACGCGTGATGCACGCGTGCGAAGGCCGGCCGTTCGCGCGTCAGTACCCCGATCCGCCGCCCGCCTGATCGCTGACGATCGCCACTCCCGAGCTCGTACCGAGCCGCGTCGCGCCGGCTTCGAGCATCGCGAGCGCGGCCGCGCGGTCGCGCACGCCGCCCGACGCCTTCACGCCGAGCGTCGGTCCGACCGTGCGGCGCATCAGCGCGACGTCGGCGAGCGTCGCGCCGCCGTGGCCGAACCCGGTCGACGTCTTCACGAACGCGACGCCGAGATCGCGGCACATCTCGCACACGCGCACCTTCTCGTCGTCGGTCAGCAACCCCGTTTCGAGGATCACCTTGAGCGGCACCGTGCCGCACGCGCGATGCACGGCGTCGATGTCGGCCTTCACGTCGTCGGCGCGGCCGCTTTTCAGCGCGCCGATGTTGATCACCATGTCGATCTCGCCGGCGCCCGCCGCGATCGCGGCGGTGGCTTCGAATGCCTTCGCGGCGGACAGCCCCGCGCCGAGCGGAAAGCCGACCACGGCACACACGAGCACGCCGGTATCGGCCAGCTCGCGCGCGGCGAGCGGCACGTTCGCCGAATTCACGCAGACCGAGTAAAAGCGATGCTCGGCCGCCTGGCGGCAGAGTTCGCGGATCTGCGCGTCGCTCGCGTCGGGCGCGAGCAGCGTGTGATCGATGGTTTGGGCGAGTTGGGCGTTGGAAAGCGGCATGTGTCAGGACTCCACGGATCGTGTGCGGAAAGGGCACACGGAAAGTTGATGTTTTCACATCGGTTTGTTACAAATACGACATTCCGGCCGGGCCCGCGCGCCCGGCACGACGAGCGACTCACGCGGCGGGCACGCAGGATACAGGCATGGAAACAAAGAAGGGCGAGCGGATCAAGACATTGATGAACGTGCTGCAAGGGCAGAACGCGATTCATCTGAAGGAAGTCGCCGAGTTGTTCGGCGTGTCCGAAATGACGATCCGCCGCGATCTCGCGGACAACCCGCACGGCCTCAGCCTGATCGGCGGCTACGTGACGCGCCATTTCGCCGCGCAGCGCAGCGACATCGGCGAATACCTGATCAGCGCCGAGAACAACCGGCAGACCGAGGAAAAGCGCCGCATCGGCAAGCTGGCCGCGCAATTCGTGACGACCGGCGACACGATCTTCGTCGACTGCGGGTCGACCACGCCGTTCATCGTCGATTTCATTGCCGACGACCTCGAATTCACGGCGGTCTGCAATTCGCTGAACGTATTCGCGAAGCTGCAGCAGAAGCCGCATTGCAACGTGATCCTGTGCGGCGGCGCGTATCACCGCCAGAACATGGTGTTCGAATCGGTCGCCGAAACGGGCATCCTCGATTCGGTGCGCGTGTCGAAGGCGTTCATCTCGGCGGCCGGCGTGAGCGACCGCTGCGGCGTCACGTGCTTCAACTTCCACGAAGTCGACGCGAAGAAGAAGGTGATGGCGCGCGCGCAGAACCGCTTCCTGCTGGTCGACCACACGAAGTTCGACGAAGTGCGCGCGGCCTATTTCGCGGAACTGACCGATTTCAACTACGTGATCTCCGACGGGCAACTGAGCCGTCGCTACGAAACCGCGATCCGCGAGCACGGGATCGCGCTCGTGACGTGAGGCGGCGCGGGCGTGCGGCGCGCTTTTCGTCGCGGTTTTCATCACGTTTTCCATCACATCACGCATCGCGCGCTTCCGCCGCGCTCAGGTAGCCGGTGACCACGTCGAAGCGGCGCGACGCGCCCGGCGCCAGCGCCGCGACGTGGCCCTTGCGGCGTTCGGCTTCGTAACCTTCGGGCTCGCAGGTCGACGGCAACGCGAACGCAGCGACCTGCTGGTCCGCGTTGTGCAGGATCCAGCGCGTCGCATGCGGGAATTGCGCGGGGCGGTACGCGGTGTGGAACGCGCCGCCGTCCGGATGCGCGAGCCGGAAATGCGCGACGCCGTCGCCATCCGTTTCAACCTCGTTCATGAAGAACACGATCTCGGGGTCGTACAGCGCGGGCGCATCGAGCGTCGCGAGCCGCGCCGGATCGCGCGCGAGCGTGGCCGTGTAGTCGCGCCACGCGGCGGTCGGCTTCACGTGCGCGGGCACGCTGTCGCGCAGCCGCATGCCGCCAGGCGGGAGCGACTGCTCGAAGCGGCCGCCCGGCACGTACGCGTAGTTCAGGTGGGCCATGTACATCAGGTCCATCGGCGCGCCGCCGAGGTTCGTCACGTCCATCGCGATCGTCATCCGCGCATCGTGCTCGGCCAGCCGCACCGACGGACGCGCGACGTAGTGGCTGCCGAAGCCCTGCACGTATTCGTACTCGCCGGTCACCTCGACCGTCGCGCCGCGCGCATCCGCGCCGACGACGAGGCTCGCGCGGTCCATCGGCGCGCACGGCATCTCGCCGTGCAGCGCGTGCGTGTCGTCCGGCCCCGGGCAGCCGTTGCGCAGCAGTCCGCTGTGGAACATGAAGCAGCCGTAGGTGTCGATGATCGACGCCACGCGCTTCGGCTGCCGGAACATGTGCTTCATCGTCAGGTCGCGGCCGTCGAATTCGGCCGCCCAGATCATCTGGCCGAGATACGGCAGCACGACGAGATGGCCGCGACGGTTCTCGAGCTTCAGCGCCTCGACGCCGGACGGATACGCGAACGCGGTCACGGTGAGGCCGTCGGTGCGGTACAGCGTGCGCGGTGTTTCGCGGAAGTCGTCGCGCCGCAGTTCGATCTCGCCCCGCATCGTCAGGCTCCCGACGTGTTGCGCGTCGCGGCGTAGCGCGTGGACGCGTGGCCGTCGGCCGCCGCGTCGGGCGTCGCCGCCGGCAGGTGACGCAGGCAGTAGAAGCCGTAGTAGACGATCACGACGAAGCAGACGAGCGGCACGACGAACGCGAGCTGCATGTTGCCGCCGGTGTGATCCGAGATCAGCCCCTGGATCAGCGGCACGACCGCGCCGCCGACGATGCTCATCACGAGGATCGAGCCGCCGTATTCGGTGTCCTTGCCGAGGCCGTCGATCGTCAGCCCGTAGATCGTCGGCCAGCACGGGCCGAGGAAGACGCTCACGCACACGGCCGCATAGACGGCGGTGATGTTGTGCACGCTGATCGTGTACGCGAGCAGCGCGATGCACAGGATGCCGTAGACGATCAGCACCTTGGCCGGCCCGACGCGTTTCATCACGAGCGTCGCGACCAGCTTGCCGACGAAGAACGCGAAGAAGGTCGCGAGCAGGTAGCGCGACGCGCCGCGCTCGGTGAGGCCGCCGATCTGCATCGCGAGCCGGATCGTGAAGCTCCACACGCCGACCTGCGCGCCGACGTACAGGAACTGCGCGACCACGCCCGCGACGAAGCGCCGGTTGCCGAACAGCCGCGCGAGCGTGCCGCGCGCGTCGATCCGGTGCGTGACCGCGCCCGTGCCGTTGCCCTTGCAGGCCGGGTACGGCGTGAGCGCAAACACGATGAACACCGCGACGAGCACGACGATCAGCCACTTGTACGGCTCGAGCGTCGCCTGGATCATCGCGAGCTGATGCGTGTGCGCGTCGGCGGCCGACATCGCCGCGAGCTGCGCATGCGACGCGTCGCCTTCCTTGAAGATCAGGAAGCTGCCCATGTAGACGCCGGCCATCGCGCCGAACGGGTAGAACGTCTGCGAGATGTTCAGGCGCCGGGTGCTGGTGCCGCGCGGGCCCATCAGCGTCGAATACGAGTTCGACGCCGTTTCGAGGAACGACAGGCCCGCGGCGATCACGAACAGCGCGACGAGGAACATCCCGTACTTCGCCATCGACGCGGCCGGGAAGAACAGCAGGCAGCCGGTCGTGTAGAGCAGCAGGCCGACGAGGATCGTCGTCTTGTAGCTGAACTTCTTCACGACGGTCGCGGCCGGAATCGCAAGGAAGAAGTAGCCGAGATAGAACGCGGACTGCACGAACGCCGATTCGAAATCGGACAGGAAGAACGATTTCTTGAACTGCGCGATCAGCACGTCGTTCAGGTTCGCGGCGGTGCCCCACAGCGCGAACAGGCAGCACAGCAGCGTGAACGCGAAGAGCGGCGTGCGATTCAGGTAATAGCCGTCGGGGGCGTGTTCGATCCGGGTTCGGCTCATGGGTGTCTCCTTCCCAATGTCTCGTCGATGAAGGCGCCGGTCAGAAGCCGGCGTCGCGGAGAAAGCGTTCGAACGTCGCGGCGTCGGCGTACGACTTTTGCGTGCCGAGGCCCGTGACCGAATGCGCGGCGTACGCGGATGCGTAACGCATCGCATCGATCGCGTCGCGCGACGCCGCATAGCAGCGTGCGAAGCAGCCGATATAGGCATCGCCCGCGCCCGTCGTGTCGCGCGCGTCGACCGGCACGCCCGGCACGTGCCGCACGCCGTCGCGCGATACCAGCAGCGAACCGTTGCTGCCGAGCGTGACGAGCACGTGCTTGAGCCCGCGCGCGACCAGCGCTTCGGCGGCGCGGGTCGCACTTTCGCGCGAATCGACCGGCATACCCGACACGATCGCGAGCTCGGTTTCGTTCGGCACGAAGAATTCGACGGAGCGGATGCGTTCGAAATCGAGGTCGGCGACCGCCGGTGCGGGATTCAGCAGCACCGGAATGCCGTGCCGCGCGCCGAATTCGATCGCGTGATAGACGGTGTCGAGCTCGATCTCGAGCTGCAGCACGATCAGCGCGCATTCGGCGAGCATCGGCGCGGCCGCGTCGATGTCGGCCGGCCGCAGGTGGCGGTTCGCGCCCTTGACGATCAGGATGCTGTTGCTCGAATCGGGCTCGACGAAGATCGGCGCGACGCCGCTCGGCACGCCGGCGACCTTGCGCACGTGCGTGGTGTCGATGCCTTCGCGTTCGAAGTTGCGGATCGTGTTGTCGGCGAACACGTCGTCGCCGACTTTCGTGACCATCACGACGCGCGCGCCGAGGCGCGCGGCCGCGACGGCCTGGTTCGCGCCCTTGCCGCCGCAGCCGAGCTCGAAGTTCGGGGCCTCCAGCGTCTCGCCCCGGGCGGGCATGCGCGCGACATAGGTCACGAGGTCGACCATGTTGCTGCCGATGACGGCGATTGTCTCCATCTGCGTCTCTTCCTTGGTATGGGATGCGCCGCGGCGCGCGCATGGTCGGCGGCCGCTCGCGACAGGTGATAATAAAATCACATTGAATGTGAAAATGCAATCCTATGATGTTAGGAGGGTCACTTTTCGGTCGCTGGCCAGGCGGACGAGACGCCCGCATGCCGCTGTCGGCATGCAAAAAGATTGCACGTGGGAGGGCCGGCGAGGATGGGCCAGAAAGACGGGCTTTCGCGAGAACCGCGCGCGATCCGTCGTGCGCATGGCTGTTTTTAGCAGTCCGTTCCCGCGGGGGAACGAGGCATCGATGGCAAGACGCCCGTGATGTGCGAAAGCGCGTCGGTCACGGGCGTACGGAGGCTACCGCTGCGCCACCGCGCTCGTTTCCCGCCAGCCGCCGCCCAGCACCTTGTACAGCGCGATGAGATTGGACTGCTTGGCGAGCATGTCCGTGACCAGTTGCTGTTGCGCGGCGTAGAGCGTGCGCTGCGCGTCGAGCAGGGTCAGGAAGCTGTCGGTGCCGCTGCGATAGCGTGCCTGCGCGAGGTCGTAGTACTGCCGCGCGGACTCGACGTAGTCGCGATCCGCGGCGACCTGGGTGACGTACGTGGTGCGTCCCGCGAGTGCATTCGACACCTCCTTGAACGCCGTCTGGATGGCCTTTTCATAGTGGGCGACGTCGATGTCCTTCTCGACTTTCGCCACGTCCAGCGTGGCGCGGTTGTAGCCGAAATCGAAGAGCGGCACCGAGAGGGTCGGCGCAAACGTCCACGCCCCCGTGCCCGCCTTGAACAGGTTCGAGAGGCTGCCGCTCGTGGTGCCCGCGGAAGCCGTCAGCTCGATCTTCGGAAAGAACGCGGCGCGCGCCGCACCGATGTTGGCGTTGGCGGCCTTCAGCGTGTGCTCGGCTTCGACGATGTCGGGCCGGCGCGCGAGCAGATCCGACGGCACGCCTTCGCCAATGTCCGCGAACGTGTGCTCGCTTTCCATCAGCGAAGGGCCCTGCGGCAGATCGTCGGGCAGCGGCGCACCGATTTCGGCCACCAGGTTGTTGCGGTCCTGCGCGACCGCACGCGTGTACGAGGCGAGACTCGACCGCGCGCTCGCCAGCGAATTTTCGGCCTGGCGCACGTCCTGCAGCGACGCGCTGCCCATTTTCATCATGTTCACCGTGAGATCGTAGGTGTGCTGGTCCGCATCCACGGTGTTCTGCGCGATCTGCAACGACGTCTCGTCGGAGCGCAGTTGCAGATAGTCGGTGGCGACGGTCGCGATCAGGCTGATCTGCGTGCTGGTGCGCGCGGCGTCCGTGGCGAGGTACTGCTCCAGCGCCTGGCGCTTGAGGCTGCGCAGGCGGCCGAAGAAGTCGATTTCCCACGATGTGAGGCCCACGCTCGCGCTGCTCGAACCGTATGCGCCCGTGGAGCCGGCCACGCGTTCGCGCGTGATCGAGCCGGATGCGTTGATGGCCGGTCCGACGTTGGCGCGCGCTATGCGGTACTGCGCTTCGTACTGCGCCACGTTGAGCGCGGCCACGCGCATGTCGCGGTTGTTCGCGAGCGCGAGTTCGATCAGCTTTTGCAGTCGCGGATCCTTGAAGAAGTCGCGCCAGCCGAGGTCGGCTCCCAGCGGTGCCGCAGCCGTGCTCTGCGCGGCCTTCGGCTGCGACCGCGAGGGCACGGTGGACCAGGTATTGTCGACCGGTGCGGCCGGCCTGTGGTACGTCGGGTCCAGCGTGCAGCCTGCCAGCATGCCCATGCAGACAAGGGCGATCAGTGTGCGTTTCATGCGTTGCCCTCGTTGATGCCGGCGGAGTCCGTCGTGTGACCGTGTTCGTTGAACAGTCTGCGCACCACGACGAAGAAGACCGGTACGAAGAAGATGGCGAGCACCGTGGCCGCGATCATGCCGCCCGTCACGCCCGTGCCGATGGCGTGGCGTGCGCCGGCGCCGGCACCCGTACTGATGACGAGCGGCAGGACGCCGAACACGAACGCGAGCGAAGTCATGAGAATGGGGCGCAGCCGCATGTGGGCGGCTTCGAGTACGGCGTCCACGAGGCTGCGTCCCTGCGCTTGCAGATCCTTCGCGAACTCGACGATCAAGATGGCGTTCTTCGTGGACAGACCGATAGTGGCCAGCAGCCCCACCTTGAAATAGATGTCGTTCGAAAGCCCGCGCCCATGAGCGGCAAGTAACGCGCCCAGCACACCGAGCGGCACGACGAGCAGCACCGCAAGCGGAATCGACCAGCTTTCGTAGAGGCCCGCCAGGCACAGGAACACGACGACGAGCGAGATCGCATAGAGCACCGTGGCTTGCGAGCCGGCCTGCTTCTCCTGATACGACTGGCCCGTCCATTCCACGGCGAAGCCGGGCGGCAGTTTGCGTGCAAGCTGTTCGACTGCCGTCATTGCCTCGCCGGTGCTCACGCCGGGCCGCGTGGCGGCCGAAATGCCGGTGGCGAGCTGCCGGTTGTAGCGTTCGATCTGTGGCGGCCCGAACGTCCAGTGGCTCTTTGCGAACGACGAGAAGGGCACCATCGTGGAGTCGTAGCCGGTCGTGCTCGTGGTGGTGCTCGAGGACGACGAACTCGACGCACTGCTGCTTGCCTTCACATACCAGTCGCCAAGGTCGGCAGGCATCATGCGATACGGGGCGTCCGACTGCACGTAGACTTTCTGCACGCGCCCCGTGTCGATGTAGTTGTTCACGTAGGACGAACCGAACGCGGTCTGCAGCGTCGCGTTGACGTCGGAGATGGAAAGCCCCAGCGCGTTGGCTTTTTCGCGGTCGATGTCCACCTGCAGCTGCGGCGTGTCTTCAAGGCCGGACGGACGCACCATCGCGAGCGTCGGCTCCTTCGACGCCATGCCGAGAAACTGGTTGCGCACCGCGAGCAGCTTGTCGTGGCCTGCGCCGCCGCGATCTTCTATCTCGAAGTCGAGGCCGCTTTGCGTACCCAGTTCCTGAATGGCGGGCGGGTTCAGCACGAAGATGCGCGCGTCGCGATTGCCGGCGAAATGCTGGTTGGCGCGCGCGATGATGGCCGACACGCTGTCGCGCGAACCGCGCAGGCTCCAGTCCTTGAGCGTCACGAACGCGATGGCGTTGTTCTGCCCCTGGCCGTTGAAGCTGAAGCCGTTGATGGCGATGACCTGCTTGACGCCCGGCTCGTCCTTCAGCACGTACTGCTCCACGGCCTCCACCGTCTTCAGCGTACGCGAGGCCGGCGTGCCCGCGGGCGCGCTGATCGACACGATGAAGTAGCCCTGGTCTTCGTCAGGCAGGAACGAGGAGGGCAACGTGACGTAGAGCAACGCCACGACGCCGGCGATCGCGCCGTAGAGCAGCATGTAACGCGCGGGTCGCGCGACCACGCGTGCGAGCGAGGAACTGTAGCCCGCGTTGCGCTTGGCGAACCACCGGTTGAACCAGCCGAAGAAGCCGCGCTTGTCGTGGTGCTCCACGTCGGCGCGCTTGAGCAGCGTGGCGCACAGCGCCGGCGTGAGCGTAAGCGCGAGCATGACCGACAGCAGCATCGCCGAGACGATGGTGATGGAGAACTGCCGGTAGATCGCGCCCGTGGAGCCCGCGAAGAACGCCATCGGAATGAAGACGGCGGTGAGCACGGTGGTCACGCCGACCAGGGCGCCGGTAATCTGCCCCATCGCCTTGTGCGTGGCTTCCTTCGGGCCGAGCTTCTCCTCGCTCATGATGCGCTCGACGTTTTCCACCACCACGATGGCGTCGTCCACGAGCAGGCCGATGGCGAGCACCATCGCGAACATCGAGAGTACGTTGATCGAAAAACCGATCATCGACATCACGCCGAACGTGCCGAGCAGCGCAACGGGCACCACGAGGGTCGGAATCAGCGTGGCGCGCACGTTCTGCAGGAACAGGTACATCACGAGGAAGACCAGTACGACCGCTTCGAACAGCGTCTTCACGACCTCTTCGATCGAGATGCGAACGAACGGCGTGGTGTCGTACGGGTAACTGATCGCGACGTCCTTCGGCAATTGCAGCTGGATCTCGGCGAGCTTCGCGCGCACGGCGTTGGCCGCGTCCAGCGCGTTGGCGCCGGTGGCGAGCTTGATGGCGAGCGCGGATGCCGGCTTGCCGTTCAGACGAGACGCGGTGTCGTAGCTGTCGCCGCCCACCTCGACGCGCGCCACGTCCTTCAGCAGCACGCGCGAGCCGTCGCTGTTCACGCGCAGCAGGATGCTGGCGAACTGGTCGGCGCTCGTCAGCAGACTCGACGAGCGGATGGTCGCGTTGATGGCCTGCGAATCCGTTGCCGGCGAGCCGCCGACCTGCCCTGTGGAAAGCTCGACGTTCTGGTTCGTGATGGCCGTGGTCACGTCGGAGGGCGCGAGTCCGAAACTGCGCAGCTTCACCGGGTTGAGCCAGATGCGCATCGCGTGCTGCGCGCCGAACAGCGTCACGTCGCCCACGCCGTTCAACTGCGCGAGCGGATCTTCGATCCGGGTCGCGATGATGTTGCCGAGATCCACCGAATTCCAGGTGCCGCCCGGCGACGAGAGCGCGACGATCATGAGGAAGCTCGTCGACGCCTTCGCGACCTGCACACCTTGCTCCTGCACCGTTTGGGGCAGGGTAGGCGTGGCCTGCGTCACCTTGTTCTGCACCTGTACCTGCGCGATGTCGGGATTCGTTCCGGGATTGAACGTCAGCGTGATGGTGGCCTGCCCGGCGGAACTGCTCGTGGACGACATGTACAGCACGTTGTCGATGCCGCTCAGCTTCTGCTCGATCACCTGGGTCACGGTTGCAGCGACGGTGTCGGCGGAGGCGCCGGGGTAAATGGCCGTCACCTGCACCGAGGGCGGCGCGATGGTGGGGTACTGCGCGACGGGAAGACTCGTGACCGCCGCCGCGCCCACCAGCATGATGACGATGGCCATGACCCACGCGAGAATGGGGCGCTTGATGAAGAACTCTGCCATGCCGTTCTCCGCCTAGCGTCGTGCCGACACGGTCGAGGCCGTGTCCGTCGCGGGTGCCGCGGATGCCGCGTTCGCCTGCGTCTGCGGCGTATCGGCCGCCACCTTGACCGGCGCGCCCGCATGCACGCTCTGCAGGCCGCTCACGATCACGCGGTCGCCGGCGTGCAGGCCCGAGGTCACGATCCATTGGTCCCGGAATGCGTTGTCGGCCGTGACTTGCACTTGCCGCGCGTTGCCGGCCGCATCCACGACGTAGACGCTCGCCTTGCCGTCCGACGCGCGCGTCACGGCCATCTGCGGCACGAGTATCGCGTTGTCGTTCTCGCCTTCTTCCAGGCGGGCGCGCACGAACATGCCGGGAAGCAATTCGCGTTCGGGGTTCGGGAACGTGCTGCGCAGCGTGACCGACCCGGTGGTGGCGTCCACCGTGACGCCGGAGAACTGCAGCGCGCCGGGGTGGGCGTATTCGGTGCCGTCTTCCATCACGAGCGTGACGGCGGCGCTGTCGCTGCCCGTTTTCTTCAGGCGCCCGGAAGCGAAGGCCTTGCGAAGCCTCAGCCATTCCGTGCTGGGGCGCGTGACGTCGAGGTACATCCGGTCGAACGCCTGGATGGTGGCGAGCGCGGTGGTCTGGTTCGAGGTCACGAGCGCGCCTTCCGTCACGGTCGATGCGCCGATGCGTCCGGAGATGGGCGCACGCACGTGCGTGTATTCGAGGTTCACGCGCGCGGATTCGAGCGCTGCCTCGTCGGCCGTGACGCTCGCGGCGTCTGCGCGAACCGCGGCGACGGCGTCGTCGTAGTCCTGCTTGCTCACGGCGTTGATCTTCACGAGTTCGGTGAAGCGGTCCGCTTTCGTCTTCGCCGAAGCCAGCGTGGCGCGGGCGTTTTCCAGCGTGCCGCGTGCCTGGTCGTAGGCAGCCTGGTAGGTGGCCGGATCGATCTGGTAGAGCACCTGGCCCGCCTTCACGTCACTGCCTTCCACGAACAAGCGCTTGAGGATGATGCCGCTCACCTGCGGTCGTACGTCGGAGACCTTCTGCGCGGAAAGGCGGCCGGAAAGTTCGGTCGTTTCGACGATCCGCTGCGGCGCGAGCGAGAGCACGCCCACCTGGGCGGTCTGCGTGGCGAAGCCGCCGGGCGGTGCGCCGGTTTGCCTGTTGCAGCCGGCGGTTCCGACTATCGCAAGGATCGAGAGTGCGGCAAACAGCTGGCGCGGCCTGTACGTCATGGGGTGGTGCGCGTGGTTCGCGAGAATGGGCGTCTTCATCTTTGACCTGTTTGGACATCGCGATGTCGCGCGATGCGAGAACGGGACGGCTCCGGACGCTTCAGGGGACCTGGCGGTGCCGGTGCTGGACAAGGCGTAACGCTACCGACGGCGCATTTTTTTGTGCTTACGGAAACTTACTGTCCAGTGACGCGCCTGGAGAGGGGGAAGAGAATCGGGATTTCGGCATACGTAATACCCTCGCGGCCCGGCCCTTGTGCTGGTTCCGTTAGGAATCGCAAATCACAGTAATATTTCGAAAGCCAGTCAGATCGTATCCGGGCTACCATCATTTCGTCCTCACGCCGCCCTGAATACCTGAAATGCACCCACCTTCCATCCCCGGCTCCGCGCCGCAAGTCCTGCTCGTCGACGACGATGCGGAACTGCGCGACCTGCTGCGCAGGTTCTTCCAGCAGCGCGGCATCGAGTTCTCCGTTCTGCACGATGCAACGAATCTCGCGCGGCGGCTGGAGCGCGAACGGCCGGCCATCATCGTGCTGGACCTCATGATGCCGGGCGTGGATGGCCTCACCGCGCTCAAGCAGCTGCGCGCGAGCGGCGACACGATTCCCGTCATCATGCTGACCGCGCGCGCCGACGGCATTGACCGCGTGCTCGGGCTCGAACTCGGGGCGGACGACTATCTGGGCAAGCCGTTCATGCCCCAGGAACTGCTCGCGCGCATCCAGGCAGTGCTGCGCCGCCAAGGGCCACCGCGGACGACAGCGGTGCAGGAGAAGCCCGCTCCGTGCCGGTTCGGCCGCTTCGAACTGGATTTCGCGACGCGCACGCTGCTGTGCGAAGGCACGCCCGTGAAGCTCACCGGCGGCGAGTACGCGCTGCTCGAGGTGCTGGCCTCGCACCCCATGGAAACGCTTTCGCGTACGCGGCTAATCGAATTGCTCCACGGTCCGGATGCCGAAGTGACCGAGCGCGGCATCGACGTGCCGGTATGGCGCCTGCGCCGCCTGATCGAGGACGACCCGTCCAATCCCCGACGGCTGCAAACCGTGCGCGGGATCGGCTACATGTTCATTCCCGACAACCCGGCCGATGAAGAATCCACTTGATACGATGTTCGGCCGGCTCGTCATCACCACGGTGGGCCTGCTGATGCTGGTTCATCTCACGTCGCTGCTGTTGATCGAGCGAACGCGCGCGAGCCTCGCCGCCTTCCATATTTCGCGCGTCGTGGAGGTTGCCGCCGGCATGGACGGGCGGGGCGGCGACGGCGAGCGGTCCGGGGCGGACATCCTCGGTATTTCGTTCGTGGACCTGAAGCAACTGCCGGCCGCCGACGCGCGGCGCTTTCGCGACGACACGAACGGGCCCATCGAACGGCAATTGCGGCACGTGCTGCCGCCGGGCACTCACGTGGCAATGGACGACGACGGCACGCTGCGCGTGCTCCCCGCGGGCAGCACGCGTGGCATCGTGCTGCCGCAAGCCGAGGTGCCGCTGAGCCGTTTCACCGGGGCGCTGGCGTTGACGCTGATGTTCGCCATCGTGGTTGCCGTCGTGCTTGCGTGGCAATTGAATCGCCCCATTCGCGATCTTGCCGCAGCCGCGCGCGAACATCGCACCGGCCACCATCTGAACATGGTGCGCAAGCGCGGGCCGCGCGAATTGCGCGAGCTGATCGGCGACTTCAACGACATGACCGGCGAGCTGGCCGTGGCCGAGCGCGAGCGCGCCGTGATGCTGGCGAGTATCGCGCACGACCTGCGCACACCGATCACACGCATGCAGGTGCGGGCAGACCTGCTGACCGATCGTGGCGATCGCGAGGGCTTTCTGCGCGATACCGAATCCATGTCGCGTGTCATCACGCAGTTTCTCGACTTTGCGCGCGAGATCCCCGAAGGTTCGCCGCGGATCAGCGTGGACACGCATTGCCGTCGCGATTACACCGACGCACCGAGTCCGAGCGGCGAGGCGCACCGGGATGCGCTCGTCACGCTCGATCTTCACGCGGGGCCCGACTTCATGCTACCTGCGGTCGACATCGACCGCATGCTCTCGAACCTCGTCGAAAATGCGCTGACCTACGGCGAGCCGCCCGTGGAGATCACCACGCGAGCGCATGGCGAGCACTACGAACTCGTGGTGCGAGACCACGGGCCCGGCGTATCCGAGCCTGATCTGGATCGCGTGCTGCGTCCGTTTGTCCGGCTCGATCCCGCTCGCGGCGGCACCTCGCACAGCGGTTTGGGCCTGGCCATCGTTCACCGCCTCGTTCGCCATCACGGCGGCACGCTGCAAATTGCCAACGCGGCCGACGGCGGGCTCGTCATAGCGATGCGGTTTCCGAAGCGCGGCGTCGCGCAATGAAGCGCCGCGCGCCGCCCAGCTTGCTTTATGCGTCCATATCTTCAGCGCGAGGAAAAAGATGTAGATGGAACTCGCGAGCTTGACCGCGTCATAAAGCCAGGGCCGGCCCGCAGCGAGCGCGGACAGGAAGAACCCCATCCGGCAATCGCGATCGCGTAGCGAGCGCCTCGGCGACGATCAGCGGCCAGGTGCCACGCAAGCGGACCTTCAAGCCGGACGACAGCAGCAGCGTATTGGTCGGCCCCGGCACGATCGGCACCAGCGACACGTACATCGACATCTTCAGCAAGGCTTCCTGGATGGGCACGCGGCCTCCTCGATTCGTCAGTGTCGCGGTTCGCGGCCGGCCAGCGCTGGCGCGCCGTTGAAATGTTTGAGCGCGAATGCGATTCGCGCTTCCGTGAATGTGCTCGCCTTCATGACCTTTCTGTTCTCCCGCGGGCTCGAGAACACCGCGGTGACGATCCACGCGCTCGCGGCGCGCCTGATCTCTTCGGGCCGTTCGGCATGCTGTCGCGCGCGCTTGGCATGAACATGTCGCAGATGAACCTGCACTTCGACGGCTACCCGGGCGGATGCGTGACGACCGTCGCGCTGGACGCAGACGTCAAATACAAGCTGCTCCAGTGCGTGACGCCGGTGAGCGACGGCAAGAACGTCATGCACATGCTGATCTCGATCAGGAAGGCGCGCGGCGTGCCGCGGCGCGCGATCGACTACCTGCTGTTCGGGCTCCAGACCCGACAGGCGGCGGGGTACGACGTCAGGATCTGGAACGGGATGAAGCCGGACGGCGGCGGTGCGTACAGCCGGTACGACAAGCTCGTGCTGAAGTACCGCGCGTTCTACCGCGGCTGGGTCGACCGCGTCGGGGTGAGCGAGCCGCCCTGCGCGAGCCGGCGGCGTGAGCCTGACCGGCGCCGGCCGCGCCGTTCCGTCCGGCGCGCGCGAACAGCGATGAACCACATGGACGGCCGGCGTTGGCGCGCGCGGCCGAACCGCCCCGCGATGTCAATGTGTCCCTGTTTTCGTGCAACCGCACGCCAGGCTGACCGGCTGATTACGGTTTTGTCATCTACGCCATTCGCGCTTGCACGCAGCGGCGCCGCGTCGCCGTTTCCCGGTAACATCGCCGCATGTCCCCACGAATGCGACGGAGCCGGCGATGCGCATCCTGATAGTCGAAGACGAACCGAAGACGGGCGCGTACCTGAAGAAGGGGCTCGAGGAATCGGGTTTCAGCGTCGATCTCGCGAAGGACGGCGGCGAAGGGCTGATGCTCGCGCAGGAAGAGCGTTACGACGTGATCGTGCTCGACGTGATGCTGCCCGTGCTCGACGGCTGGGGCGTGCTCAAGCGGCTGCGCGACACGCACACGACGCCGGTGCTGTTCCTGACCGCGCGCGACGACGTGCAGGACCGCGTGCACGGCCTCGAACTCGGCGCCGACGACTACCTCGTGAAGCCGTTCGCGTTCGTCGAGCTGCTCGCCCGGATCCGCACGCTCGCGCGTCGCGGGCCGCCGCGCGAGACCGAGCACCTGGCGGTCGGCGATCTGGACATCGACGTGGTGCGCCGCCGCGTGAAGCGCGGCGCCACGCGGATCGACCTGACGCCGCGGGAATTCTCGCTGCTGCAGCTGCTCGCGCGGCGCCAGGGCGAGGTGCTGAGCCGCACGCAGATCGCGTCGTACGTGTGGGACATGAATTTCGACAGCGACACCAACGTCGTCGAGGTCGCGATCCGGCGCCTGCGCGCGAAGATCGACGACGCGTTCCCGGTCAAGCTGATCCATACCGTGCGCGGCGTCGGCTACGTGCTCGAACCGAAGGACGACGCATGACGCGGCCGCGCTCGCTGGCCGCGACGCTCGCGCTCGCGTTCGCCGCGACCACGCTGGCCGCGTTCGCGCTCGTCGGCGCGTACGTGTATGCGGGCCTCGAGCGGCAGGTGAACACCCAGGACGATCTCGACATCGTGCTGGCCGCGCGCCACACGCGCCGGCTCGCGGGCGAACTCGAGTCGCTCGACGCGGTTCGCTCGCACGCGGAGCGGCTGACGAGCCAGGTGCTGGGCAACGAGGCGCTGTCGATGGTCGTCGTCGATGCGGGGGGCGACGTGCTCGCGCGCCACAACGTCCGGCTTGCCGCACTCGACGACGCGCCGGCAGCCGCCTCGGCGCCGCTGGCCGACGCGCAGCTCTTTGCGCCACGCGCGGTGCCGGTTCCGGCAAACGACCGGATCACGGACGACCGGCTCGTCACGTGGACCGCCGACGGCGGCACGCCGATGCGCGGCGTCGTGATCGAGGCCGCGCTCGGCGACCGCACGCCGATCCGCATCGCGATCGCGCGCAACATGCGCGACCGGGCCGATCTGCTCGACGGCTACCGCGACCGGCTCAAGCTCGCCGGCGGGCTCGGCGCGCTGTTCGCGCTGCTGCTCGGCTACTGGCTGATCCGCACGGCGCTCGCGCCGTTGCGCGAGATCGTCGACAACACCGGCCGGATCACGGTCGACAAGCTCGACACGCGGCTCGACGCGTCGCGCGCGCCGCCCGAGCTGCGCGCGCTGGTCGACGCGCAGAACGCGATGCTCGGCCGCCTGCAGCAGGCGTTCGCGCATCTGTCGCAATTCAGTGCCGATCTCGCGCACGACCTGCGCACGCCGCTGAACAACATGCGCGGCGCCACCGAAGTCGCGCTCGCGCGGCCGCGTTCGGTCGACGAGTACCAGACGCTGCTCGAATCGAATCTCGAGGAATACGACCGTCTCGCGCGGATGATCGAGAACGTCCTGTTTCTCGCGCGCGCCGAGCATCCGAGTTTCGTCACGCGGCAGCGCGCGTTCGACGTGCGCGACGAACTCGAGCGCATCGCGGAGTATTTCGAGGGGCTCGCCGACGAAGCGGGCTCGACGTTGCGCGTCGACGGGCACGGGCAGCTGACGGCCGATGTCGAGCTGTTCCGCCGCGCCGTCGGCAATCTGCTCGCGAACGCGCTGCGATACACGCCTGCCGGCGGCGTCATCACGCTGAGCGTGGATGAAACGGCCGATGCGGTGCGCGTCGTCGTCGCGAATCCGGGCGAGCCGATCGATCCCGCGCTGCTGCCGCGGATCTTCGACCGGTTCGTGCGCGGCGACCCCGCGCGCAGCGGCGGTGCGCCGGGCGGCACGGCCGGGCTCGGCCTCGCGATCGTGCGCTCGGTGATGGAGCTGCACGGCGGCACCGCGCAGGTCGAAAGCGACGCGAGCGGCACGCGGTTCGTGCTCATGTTCAACCGGCCGACGGCTGCGTAATGGCGGGATCGGGCCGGGCGGCTGTCGCGTGTGCCTTCGCGTCGCTGTTCAATTCCGCGCGTGCGCCGATAAACTGGAAATGAACATGATGAATATTGATCATCACCGCGTATACGATTCGTCGGACGATTTTTTTCTCCTGGCTGGCAGTATTGTGATGAAGCTCACTACAGAGGCGGCAATCGATGTTTGCGAGCGGGCGGCCCAACAGGGTTTGGTTGTCGCTAGAATCGAAGGCGGCATCTGGCGTAACCCCGGATTCGAAGCGAGGGTCGATTGCATTTGGGATGGCGCCGATCCTCCTGTTGATCTGGACGCTGCGGAACAAAATAATCAAAGGGCAGCCGAGTTCATTCGATCGGAGAGCCCTCCGCATGACGTTTTCGTGGTGACGGCCCCGTCGATGACGGGCTGGAAACACAGACGGCGAGCAGGCCCGTGACAACCTTCGTTTTGCACAGGTCAGGCTGCCACGATAAACGGCATTGAAATCAAGGGCCGACCGAGATAGCAGAAAGACCGGTCATGAAGCCCGTGAACCTATTTCAACCGGCCGCTGCAGGTTCCTTCTTGCTAGCGTTCGATTCCGCGCCTGAGCCAGCGCTCGCGCTCACCTGCCAGCCACCACCCAACGCCTTCAGCAACCCGACTTCAGCCTCGATCCGGCGCGCGTCGATCTGATCGGCCGTGCGCCGGTTCGTCAGCGCGATCGTCTGCGCGGTCACCACGTCCAGATAGCTGACGGCGCCCGCGTTGAAGCGATTCGTCGTCAGCCGCAGCGACAGGTCGGCCGCGTCGGTCGCGCGCTGCTGGCTGCCGGCCTCGGACGCGAGCGCATCGAGCGCGGACAACTGATCCTCGACCTGCTGGAACGCGACGAGCACGGTTTGCCGGTAGTCGGCGACCGCACCGTCGTATTGCGCATGCGCGCCGCGCAGCGACGCGCTGCGGCGGCCGCCGTCGAACAGCGTGCCGGCGAGTTGCGGGCCGAGCGACCAGAACAGGCTCGGCGCGGCGAGCCACGGCGCGAAGAACGAACTTTCGAGGCCGGCGCTCGCCGACAGCACGAGATCCGGGAAGAACGCGGCCCGCGCCTCGCCGATCTGCGCGTTCGCGGCCGCGACGCGACGCTCGGCCGCCGCGATGTCGGGCCGCCGCTCCAGCAGTTGCGACGGCACGCCGGCCGGAATGGCCGGCACGTGGAACGGCTGTACGTGCGGCGGCAGCGCGAACGTCGACGCGCTTTCGCCGACGAGCGTCGCGATCGCGTGCTGCAACTGCGCACGCGACGCATCGATGTCGGTGTCCTGCGTGCGGGTCGATTCGAGCTGCGTCTCGGCTTGCGCGGCCGCCGACGCGTCGATCGCACCGGCCGCGAGTTGCTGCTTGAGCAGCGTCAGCGCGTCCGCGTACGCATGCACCGTGTCGTCGAGCAGTTGCTTCTGCGTGTCGAGCGAGCGCAGCGCGAAATAGTCGGTCGCGAGTTCGGCCGTGACCGACAGCTTCACGGCCTGCAGGTCGGCCGCGCTCGCGGCGGCGTTCGCCTGCGCGCCGGTCACCGCGTCGCGCACGCGGCCGAACAGGTCGGGCTCCCAGCTCGCGGCCACGCCGACCTGGTAGTCGGGCGTCGTCTTGCCGGCGAGCGACGAGCCGAGCCGGTTCTGCGACACGCGCGCGCGGCTCTGCGCGGCACCGGCCGTGATCGTCGGCAGGAACCCGGCGTGCTGATAGTCGACGATCGCGCGGGCTTGCTGCAGATCGGCGACGGCTTTCTTCACCGTCTGGTTCGACACGTCGACGCGCGCTTCGAGCGCGTTCAGATCGGCATCGTCGAAGACGGTCCACCAGGCGCCGCGCGCGGCGGCGTCGGCCGGCATCGCGACGTGCCAGCCGGTTTGTTCGGCAGGTGCTGCCGGTGCGCCTGCATAGTGCGCGGGCACCGCGACGGCGGGCGGCGAATAGCGCGGCAGCGTCGAGCAGGCGGTCAGTGCGGCGACGGCGCCGAGCGCGACGATGCGGCGAGCGAACGGGAGCGGATGAGGAAGGCGCATGGCAGGCATCTCGTGGGTGGTCGTCGATGGGTCAGCCGTGGGCGGGCGCGGGAGCGAGTGTCGACGCAGCCGGCGCGGCACCGGCCGCGTGTACCGGCGGCACGTCGCGTGCACTGACCGCGGAGGCCGGTTGCGCGGGCAGAGCGGACGAAGCGGACGAAGCGGACGAAGCCGCAACCGGCGCCGCATCGTGCGAAGTCGACACGACCTTCACGGCTTCCCCGACCGTGATCGCATCGCCCGGGTTGTCGATCACGCGATCGGCCGCCGCGAGCCCCGCGACGATCTCCACGCGCGTGCCGAAATCCCGCCCGATCTGCACGGTCTTCAGCGCCGTACGTCCGTTCGCACCGACGGTGGCGACCTGCACGCCGTTCGGGCGGAACAGCAGCGCGCTGACCGGCAGTTCAAGCGCCGGCGCCGCGCTCGGCACGACGAGATGCGCCTGCGCATACGCGCCGGGCATCAGCGCGCCGTCGCGGTTGTCGACGTCGATCTCGACACGCAGCGTGCGCGTGACGGGATCGATCGCGCCCGCGCTGCGCGCGACCTGCGCGGCAAAGTGCCGGCCCGGATACTGTGGCGTCGTCAGGTAGACGGACGTGCCGGCCGACACGCCGGTCGCGCTGTCCTGTGGCACGTCGACGAACACGCGCAGCGTGTTCGTCTGTTCGAGATGGAACAGTTCGCCGGACAGGCCCGGGCTGCCCGGCGTGCCGCCCGCGGTCACGAGCGTGCCGACGTCGACGTTGCGTGCGGTGATCACGCCGTCGAACGGCGCGGTGACCGACTCGTACGACACGAGTTCGGCAAGATGCGCGACGTTCGCCTGCGCGGACGCGAGCATCGCGCGCTTCGCGTTCATGTCCGCGACCTTCGTGTCGGTGTCCTGCTGCGACACCGATTGCGTTTTCAGCATGTCCTGCCAGCGCTGCGCGGTCGATTTCGCATAGTCGTAGTTCGCCTGCGCGCTCGCTTCGTCCGCACGCGCCTGGCGCAGCTGCGCATCGAGATCGGGCGCCGAGATCTGCGCGAGCGTCTGGCCGGCCTTCACGCGCGCGCCGAGATCGGCGCTCCAGTGCGCGATATAGCCGCTCGTGCGCGCATAGATCGACGCGTCCGCATACGGCATCACCGAGCCGGGCAACGTCAGTGTCTGGTCGGCCGGCGCCGCGCCGGGCATGACGACCGACACCGGCAGCGCCTGCTGCGCGGCGACCTGCGCGCGCTGCGCGGCGCGTGCGTCGATACGCGGCACGATGCCGAGCGCGAGCAGCGCGGCGGCGAGCGCGACGGCCGCGAGCGGCACGGCGAGCTTGCGGCCGCGGCGGGGCGGCGGTGTATCGGAGGCGGCGCCGCGCGCGGCGGGCGGCACGGCTGCGGCCACGGTGGCCGCTTCGGCGGCGGGCGGCGGGGCGACGGGTTCGATCGAGTCGTTCATGATGGGTCCGGGGG
>NZ_JACCQB010000071.1:0-29601 GCF_015712265.1 Burkholderia sp. 9777_1386
GAAGGTCGCCCTCGTCGCATGCATGCGCAAGCTGCTCATCACGCTCAACGCCATCGCTCGCACTGGCGAGCGTTGGCAGCCGGATTTCAATTGCGCATGACATGGGCTGTCTCAAGATGGTTGCTGTGTCCGCTGCGCCATATGGTTAAACGTGGGGACGGCATGGAAATCCGGGACTTCCTTGACCAGGCTGAGCCAGTGGGGAAACGTCATGACAGTTCTGTATTCGTGGTGAGGCGGGAAATTTCCCGTTCCAATGTGCCTGCCGATCCGCTGTCGGACAGCGAAATCCCGGCCCGGTTCGATGGATCGAGAGCAAGAGGGACCGGCGCCGTGCCGGCACCTCTTGCGATTTCCGTGCTAGGGGATTTTGCGAGCAGCATCATGCGTAGTGAAAACAAGGTGTTATCGGCACATGTGATTCCAGCCGCCACGCTGGCGCACCCATTCGACCCACGGCGAAGCGCTGGGCGGCCCGCCAAAGCCTTTCTGGTAGCGGATGACCGTCACATAGCGCAATGTAGTTCTGTCACTCCGGAACCCTCGCGGATCAAGGCTTCCGGCCCTAATTTGGCGACTTTATTTTGGTCCATGGGTGCGGGCAGACTTCCCGGTGCGTCAAACACGTCGTCCTGCATTTTCACTTTGCGCGATAGTGACCCGGCAATTTTCCGTACACCTTGATCGCCCCGGCAATTTTCCGTACAATGGCGTCAGGAGGTGAATGACCATGGCTACCACACGATTTGAAGCCCGCATCGAAACGGATGTGCACGCGGCGATCCGGCGCGCTGCCGAGATTCAGGGGCGCACGATGTCCGATTTCGTCGTCTCGGCCGCCCGGGAGGCGGCGCAACGCGCGATTGCCGACGCGGAAGTGATCCGCCTGTCGGTCGCGGAATCGGAACGGTTCGCGCACGCGATCCTGACGCCCGCCGAGCCGGTCGAGGCACTCAAGCGCGCGATCGATCTTCACGACCAACTGCTGCGTAACGCATGAGCGGTGCGCAGTTGGTAGTGGCCGCCCTTGAGGCGGCTCATGATCGATCTCGATTCGCATGCGGCACGCCCGCGCTTGATCGATATCTGCGCGAAGTGGTTACGCAGGACGTACGCCGCAGGGTGGCCGCCTGTTTCGTGATGCTCGACGGCAACGTCGTCGCGGGCTACTACACACTGTCTGCCGCCAGCGTCGCGCTCACGGATTTGCCGCACGCCATCGCGCGCAAGTTGCCCCGTTATCCTGCGATCCCGGTGGTGCGCATGGGGCGCCTGGCCGTCGATCAGGCATATCGCGGCAGGCGACTCGGCGCAGCGCTGCTGGTCAACGCGCTGCAACGTGCCGCAAAGTCCGAAATCGCTGCGGTGGCTCTGACGGTTGACGCAAAGGACGAAACGGCGGCGGCGTTCTACCGGCATTTCGGCTTCGCGCCGCTGACTAGCGACCCGCTGGCATTGTTCATGCCATTGGCAACGGTGAAGTAGCGGAAGTATCCTGCGGGAAATGACGGAGTCGGTGATGCTGGGCTACGGTGCGAGGCGTTTAAGGACGCGGTGAACGCCCTGATGACGGCGACATATTGGGAGATCGGGCGACGAATCGTTGAGTTCGAGCAGGACGGGAAGGGACGGCCCGCTTATGGCGACGCGGTGATCCGTCGTTTGGGCGCCGGGCTGTCAGAGTGATTCGGTCGTGGTTTCGGATGACGCAATATCGCGCAGATGCGAGCTTTTTACTTGATGTGGCCTGCAGACCGGATTATCCCGGCAGTCTGCAAAATCAACCAAGGCGGCGGTGAAAGCGCCGCCGGGCGTGGCGTTTGAGCTAAATTCTGTCGCTCAGGCTTTTCCGTTGCCCTGGTCCGCCTACGTTCGTCTCCTCGCGGTGAAACCGCAAGCTGCCACGACTTCGAGGCTGAAGCGCTGCGTGAGGGCTGGTCTGTCGTAGAGCAAAACAATTCCGTCACTCCGGAATCCTCGTGGATCAAGGCCTCTGGCGCGCGAATTGACGACTTTACTGGCGGTCCCAGCAAAATAAAGTCGTCGACTCGCCTGCGCGCGCATTAAATTTGTCAATTCGCGTAGTGGACCAAGCGTTCCAGCGGTAACGTCCTGATTTTTAGCTCGATTCCCAGCGCCCAGCATGGCCGGTGGACGCGTATCGGAGCCGCCGCAATCACCCGGCGAAAATCCGCGTATTCGCCGATGCGCTGCGCGAGCATCTACGCGCGATCGATCAGAACACGCGCTGGGACGCTGCCCGCTCCGGGTACTGAAGCAGACGTCGTCCCGGACGGGAGTAAGCGCGTTCGTGGGAAGCGGCGCGGTTAGTGCGCCGGATCGCCCGGGACGGCAGCGGCGTTGTGCCGCGCGCGCATCGCGGTCCGGTAGCGGCCGGGACTCACGCCATGGTGTTTCCTGAACGCCAGCCCGAAGGCCGTATCGGATTCGTAGCCGATGCGAAGCGCGATTGCCGAAAGCGGCTCGGTGTCGGTCCGAAGCGCGCGGCGCGCGAGCATCATGCGCCAGCGGGTCAGATATTCCAGCGGCGGCATGCCGACCCGGGCGCGCAGGACCCGGTATTGCCCACGTAAGGCAACGGCCTGCAATGTCGGGACATTTGCGCACCGCTTCCGGTCGGTCACGGTGTTTGCAACTTTCGGAACTGAACTTCTAGGGGCGTGTAGACATCGCTACGCGGAGAAAGTATCTAGAAGGTAGTGAGGTGTTCGCCAGTACTAAGCTCGGAGCCCTCCGAGAGCTTTCATCAAAGAGGTGCCGCAAATTGACGGTGCCGCATCGATAGAAGGTGCGTCGCATCGCGCAGCCCTGTGACGACGTCGTCGACCGATGGCGCCATGTGGGCGTCGATTCGGCGCATGTATGGGCAACTCAACACCGCGATCGCGTGGGAGGCTGGCCCGAGGATCGGTGCGCTCAGATCGGTGACGCCATATGCGTGGCGGCTGTCCTGACGCACGTAGCCGGACTGGCGGATCGACTGGCACGCGTACGCGAGTTCCTGCTCGTTCATCGGTGTTTCGCCCGCGACCGTGCGATGCTCGGCCACCATGTGCGCACGCCGCTCGGAACTCTGAAACGCCAGCAGCACGCGACCTGACGCGGTGTCGTCGAGTCCAACGTGCGAGCCGAACCGCACCGACACGCCCCACGGGCCGGGAGCATCGACCTGCGCGATCACGAGCAGGTTGCCGCGATCGTAGATGCTCAGGTGACACGACTGTTCGGCCGTGTCTGCGAAGCGCTGCATCAGTGGCCGCGCTTCGGCGATCAGGCGGTTTATCGGCGGATGCCGGTGTGCGAGCGCGAAGAGTTTAAGACCGAGCGTGTAGCGGTCTCCGCCGCTTGAGCGCGTCACGTAGCGGCGCGCGACAAGGCGTTCGAGCATTCGGTAGATTTCGCTCGCATTGCGGCCGAGCTCCCTCGTGATTTCGGTACGGGTGAGTCCTTCCTTCTGTTCCGACAAGAGTTCGAGGATGTCGAGGCCCTTGTCTAGCGCAGGCGCGCGATAGCGGTCGCCAAGCGGTGTTTGTTCCCACTCGTCGCAGACGGGAAGCCGATCGCTTGTTGTTTGCATTGCGGGTTGACCGGTTGAGGTAACGATTGATCCGTTTGACGACTCGCATTGCGGCGACTTCCTGCCGGCCATGCCGCGCGAGCAGCTCTCGTGAAGCTTGATCTGTAACCTGACGCTTCTCGATACGCGCTTACTCTCGGTGCAGCACGTCAATCAGGGCGAGGATGGCGCTAGCAGTCTATATATCCACGGTCCCGTAGTTCGATGTCCACCTGTTATATCAATCAATGTCAAATATACTTGACAATGGAGTTCCCCCGCAAGTATCGGCATACGATCGACCATCTGCAAACAGGTCGACACGAACGCTGGGTGTCGCGCATTTCTCACGGCACATACACAATGTTCAGTCGCAGCCGCGACGGTGGCTCGGGCCTGCTATCTTGCATGTCCGAGCGGCGGTGGGTGTGTTCAATTCCCGGGCGGAGGATGACGGATGCATGCCTTCGTTTTGCCCAAATTGCCCCCGATAAGGTTCGCGTGTACGCGTTTAAAGAAGGTCCAGATATCGTCGCCGCTGTGCTGAGTGCCGTGAAGTCAGTAACCGGTTTTTGACTGGCGGGAGCGCGCCGGCCAGGGTTGATTGCGTAGCCCAGGGCGAGCGTAGAGCCAGCAAACGCGTGCCTCCCAGGTTGCGCTAAGAAAAGGGCTACGTCGACGCGCTGCAGATCGTCCCGGACGACGATCGGCCAGGCGATGGCAAGGCATCGACCAACGACAACCTCTAACGCAGCAGAGAATGGGAATTCGCTTTCCACGCGAGTCAAGGCATACGCACATCTGAGCGGGGCCGAAAATCATCTGCGCATGGCGGTCCACCTCGTTTTAGCTTGCGAGATCGACTCGCACGGGCCTCGGAATTGGGCTCGATTTCGATCGTCGGAAGAATAGCTGTTCACGATGGACAATCTTCGTCCGAAAGATGTTGCGCATCCCGATAAATCCGCGACGCAATTGAGCGTGGACGTCTATCTCTGCATCAGATGATAGAGTCGATTGCGCGCGATGGACTGCAGGTGTTCGACGAAACGACACGGTCCGGAATCCATTGCTACCGCATCGAGGCGGAACACTGCGGACCGGTGCGGGCGTGGGATTCTGCTGGCTGCTCGTTCCGGTCATGGACGAAGGCGCGCCGGGCGCCGTCCTTGATTCAGGTCACGTCGCAAGCAGAGGTGCGGCGTCAGCATGAATGCATTCGGCCGGCACACTGCAGTGCAATGTCCGACCGAGAGTACCACGCGCCGCAAGGCCGCAACAGCAGAGGACGCACCATGAATCAAGGGAATGCACTCATTGTTTGGTTCGAAGATCTGCGTCGCGGTGACGTGGCGCGTGTCGGCGGCAAGAATGCGTCGCTCGGCGAACTGATCGGCAACCTGTCCGCCCGGGGCGTGAGCGTGCCGCGCGGCTTTGCATCGACCGCCGACGCATACTGGCGATTCATCGATGCAAACGGATTGAGGCAGGCCATAGCAAGCACGCTCGCGGCATTCGGTGCCGGCAAGATCGCGCTCACCGCGGCAGGTGCGTCGATCCGGCAGGCGATTCTCGACGGAGACTGGCCTGACGATATAGTCGATGCGTTCCGGGACGCATATTGGCAGCTGTGCCGCGAGTCGGATCGCGACAACGTCGATGTCGCCGTGCGTTCGAGCGCGACCGCCGAGGATCTCCCGGACGCGAGCTTCGCGGGCCAGCAGGAAACCTACCTGAATGTGCGCGGCGAGCATGCATTGCTCGCGGCTTGCCGCCGGTGCTATGCATCGCTGTTTACCGACCGTGCGATCGCCTACCGCGAGGAAAAGGGCTTCGATCACTCGCGTGTCGCGCTATCGATCGGGGTGCAGCGCATGGTGCGTTCGGACCTCGGCGCGGCTGGCGTCATGTTCTCTCTCGATACGGAAACGGGGTTCGACAAGGTTGTGCTGATCAGCGCGGCGTGGGGGCTCGGGGAGAATGTCGTACAAGGCACCGTGGACCCCGACGAATACGAAGTGTTCAAGCCGCTGCTCGCCAATCCGGCATACACGCCCATCATTGGCAAGACGCTGGGCAGCAAGGCGCGCAAGCTGATCTATGGCTCCGACAAGGATGTGCCGACTCGCAACGTGCTGACCTCAAAAGCCGAACGTGCCCGCTTCGTACTGGCGGACTGCGACATCCTGACGCTTGCGAACTGGGCCTGCGCGATCGAGGCGCACTATGGCCAGCCGATGGACATCGAATGGGCGAGGGACGGCGCAAGCGGCGAATTGTTCGTCGTGCAGGCACGTCCGGAGACGGTGCAGTCCCGGCGCGAAGCCAGCGCGATCAAGACCTATCGGCTCGGTCAGGCTGGCCGGAAACTGCTCACCGGGACCAGCGTCGGCGATGCGATCGCGGCAGGCAGCGTGTGCGTGATCGACAGCCCGCGCGACATGGCGCGATTCGTCGAAGGCGCGGTACTCGTGACGCATACGACGGATCCGGACTGGGTCCCCGTGATGCGCCGGGCCGCCGCGATCATCACCGATCATGGCGGCCGCACCTCGCACGCCGCGATCGTGAGCCGCGAACTCGGATTGCCGGCCATCGTCGGCACCGGCAATGCGACCCGCGTGCTGCACGATCGGCAGGAAGTAACCGTCTCGTGTGCGGAGGGCGAGGCCGGATTCGTGTATGAAGGCATCGCGGAGTACGACGTGGAGGAGATCGACCTGAGCGACCTTCCGGCCACCCGGACGCAGGTCATGCTGAACCTCGCGAATCCGGCCGCGGCGTTCCGGTGGTGGCGCCTGCCGGCCGACGGCATCGGGCTCGCGCGCATGGAATTCGTGATTGGCAACCACATCAAGGCTCATCCGATGGCGCTGGCTCACTACGAGACGTTGACGGACGCCGATGCGAAGCGCGCAATCGCGGCACTCACATCGGGCTACGACGAGCCGTCGAACTATTTCGTCGATCGGCTGGCGCACGGCCTTGCACGCATCGCGGCGGTGCGTCATCCCGAACCGGTGATCGTTCGCATGAGCGACTTCAAGTCTAACGAATACGCGCATCTGGTCGGCGGCACGCAGTTCGAGCCGCGGGAAGAAAATCCGATGCTCGGTTTTCGCGGCGCCTCGCGCTACTACTCGCCGCGCTACCGTGACGGATTCGCGCTCGAGTGCCGGGCTATCGCTCGGCTGCGTAACGACATGGGTTTCAGGAACGTGGTCGTGATGATCCCGTTCTGCCGTACGCTTGATGAGGCGGACCGCGTGCTCGATGTCCTGGCCGCTCATGATCTCAAACGCGGCGACCGCGGATTGCAGATCTACGTGATGTGCGAAATTCCGTCGAATGTCATCCTGGCAAGCCAGTTTGCGCAGCGATTTGACGGCTTCTCGATCGGGAGCAACGACCTGACCCAGCTGACGCTCGGTGTCGATCGCGATTCGGCGGAACTGGCCGGGCTGTTCGACGAGGAAAACGAGGCCGTGAAGTGGATGATTGCCCGCGTGATCGAGTCCGCCCGCGGCGCAGGGGCGAAGGTCGGCCTGTGCGGCCAGGCGCCGAGCGATCATCCGGCTTTCGCCGATTTTCTTGTCGCGTGCGGCATCGACTCGGTTTCCGTCAGCCCCGACAGCTTCATCGCGGTCAAGCGCCGCGTGGCGGCCGCGGAGCAGGCCGCGACCGGCAAGCGTACGTCATAGGCGTGAATGCCGGTGCTATCGGCGAGCCAGCGTGGACAGATGAACGACGAGTTCCTGACCGCCGCAGCGCAGGGTTTTCCAGTCGGCGTCGCCACCGATCGTCGCGACCTGCTCGCGTATCGAAAAGAGGGCGGACGGGCGCTTGCCGTGAACAAACGCGTCATCGATGTGGCCGTCCTCGCGTACCGTCAACGTGACGAAGCCGCCCAACTCCCGCAAACCCATGGACACGTGCGAGGTCGGCTCGCGAAGTCTCGCGTATTCCAGCGCTTCACGTGCAATTCGATACAGGATGGACGCTGCCGTGTTGTCGATACCTGGCTCGGCTAGGTTCGTATCGATCTTTAGGCCATATCGCGAGGACAGGTCCTGCGCGAGCCACTCGAGCGTTGCCGCCAGCCCCAGGTCATCGAGCATGGGGGGGCGAAGCTCGGACGTCAACTGACGTACGCGAGCGACGACGTTGTCCAAGTGGGTGCCGATCATTCGATGGGTGGCATGCACGAATCCGCTTTGATTCGTCAGGACCGGATAGCGCGCATCGAGCGCGTCGACCTCCATCTTGACGACATAAATCTGTTGCGCCAGCCCTTCGTGAAGCTGCAAAGCGAGCCTGGTCCGTTCGATCTCGCGGTCGCGCTGCAGTGAGCGCGCCAGTTCCCGCAGCGCATGGCGCGATTCGCGCAGTTCCCGCTCGGTCGTATTGCGCCGTGTGACATCCCGGAAGGTCAGCAGAACCCAGGCGCGGCATGTGTGGTCGGGTGCGATCGCGATCACATCGACATCCCTCGTCAGTCCGTTCCGGCGCGTCATCGTGCCTGCCGTCGGCTCGCCCCTCGCTTGCCGCGCGCCCGGCAAACCGGCCAGTTGATGACGCACGCCATTCAGGCCTTCCCGGTCGAGCCAGTCCGATGACGACGTGTCGACGACGTCCGCCGCCGCGGCCGCGCCGAGCAGCGCGAGGCAGGCGTCGTTGACACAGACGATGACGTCGTGATGCATCAGCCAGGTTGCGACCGGATTGAGCGCCACGAATGCCCGATAGCCGGCTTCGTTGTCGACCGGCGCATCGTATCCGCACCCCGTGGCGGTGTTGCGATTGCCGGCCGGGAAGGCCGCGTCGGTCCCGGTATCCGGCATCGCATTCGTCTGATCATCAGAGGCGGCGGCGCGGTGGATTGTGCGGCAAATCCATCCCCAGGTTCCGAGAATCATGGCCAATCCGGCAACGGCCAAACCATCCATGGAATTGTCATGCATCATCTGTGCGCGTCTCCTTGTGTCAAATATACTTGACGCGAACATCGTCACGGAAGAAAAATAACGTGCCGGCGACGTCCGTCAAAGTTTGAATGGCAGAGGAGGGTGTAATAGGCGCTCCGGCCCAGACGTCCCTTCTCATTCGAGGCCTGCGGTATGAATATGTCTTTCCGGTTACCCATAGCACTGCAGGGATACGAACACGAGCGGTTCGAAATCGTCGAACTGGACGATGAATCGTTTGCGGCGCGTCAGATCGACTTCATTTGCGCGTTGTACGGGCGTGCCGAATACTTCCGGGCATGGGGTCGCGAGAGCCCCATCGGCGATGCATTCCTTGCGGGTATCGTGAACATGCTCGAAGCGCTCGAACTGAATTCCCCGGATGAAGCACAAGGGTGTCTGACGAGGTTGCAGCAGATCATCGACGCCGTGTTCGCGGGCCGCATCCGGACGATGAAGTCCGGCGCACCGGGCGTTTGAGACGGGGCGGGAAATTACCTGATGTCGAACATGCGCGCGTCGTTTCGCTTGAGGACGCGATGGCATTCGCACGCCCGATGTTCGATCGCGGCGCGATCGAGGATCGTGATCACACCGGGGCGACAGCGGATTGCCCCGTCAGCTTCAAGTTTTCGCAATTCCCCGGCGGCAAGCACACCGTTGACCCCCAGGACACCCGGAAAGACTTTCCTGCTGACCTGGACGGTGTCGGAATCGAGCCGGTCGAGCGTTTGCAAAAGCCAGCGGCAGAGTTGCTCCAGCGGCGAGTGATGATGGCCGCACACGGCGATCTGCGACATCTGGGCGAGCAGGGCCTGCGTGTAACGGAGCAGCAACTGCTGGAAACTGCCTGCCCGTGCGAATTCGCGCCTCGCGACCTCGGCATCGAGCCGGTAAGCGTGCCCCGCCTCTTGTACGACCACGCGATTCGACGCACGCGGCTCGCCGATACACGCGGGCAATCCAACGAGACCGTCGTTGCCCACCATCGCGAGCCCGACCGGAGCGCCGGTCTTCGTGGAATGGAACATCACGCACGCCGCCGTGGTGGGCAGGTAGACATGGTCGAGGACTTCGCCCTGCCGGTGCAGGACCTGCCCGAGCGTGAGCGCCACCGGCACCAGATGCGGGACGAGCCGGTCGAGTTCGCCCACCGACAGGGCCGCCAGCAGCCGATTGGCCGAGGGTGCCGCGTCGGAGGCGTGTCCGTCGGCGGGACCGCTATGGACCAACAGTGTGCCTCGCGCCACGCGGGCAATGAGTTCGAGGTGCTGCTGAATCAGTGTCTCGCGGTTCCTTTCCGGCAAAAGACTGAGTACCGCGGAGCGTACGTCGCCTTGACCGAGCGCATCCAGAATTCGCAGTTTAGACAGTGTGCCGAGATCGCTTTTTCCCGTGCGCCATGCCGAAATTTGCGCGCGGGTCAGAGCGAGCGCCTCCGCAAGCTGGGCGTCGCTGTGGTAGCTGCCCAGCTTCTTTACTTCGTCGAATAATGCATACCAGTCGTGCACGATGTTCAGCCTGCGACGCAGTCCTGTCGAGGGGGCAACAGAGGATCGGATCAGGCGCACATTTATAGCATAAATGACGCGTCGATCCTTGATCTCGCGGCAGGATTCGGCTGCAGAATCGAACGATTGCCGCGCGCAGCGTACCGCGGGGGCATGAAGGGAGCTACACCCTGCCGGCCTGTGGCCGGCCGCGTTCCGCACGAGCGAACGCAGTCTGTAGCGCCGGATGCACGTCGGTGCGCCAGTGATCCCCGGTAAAGAGTCCGTAATGGTCGCAATCGTTGATGTCGACGCGTTGCCGCGCATTCGCTGCGAGACCGCTGCACATGGCCAGCGCGGCATGGGTCTGGCCGGCACCGGTGACGGCATCGCACTTGCCCTCAACGGTCAGCAACACGATCGAGCGCAACGCGGCGGGCTCGACCCGCTGGCCGTGAACGTGCCACGTCCCGTTTGCCAGGCATGCTCGCTGGAACACGATGTCGACCGTATCGAGGAAGTACTCGGCCGGCATGTCGAGGAGCGTCAGGTATTCGCGCAACGCCCGGCGGGCGGTTGCGAGTGCGTCGGCGTTGCCGCTCGACACGGCTCGTCGATAGCGATCGACCAGCGCCATGTAGCGTTGTGGGTAGGTGACCGCGATCTCGGCACGCTGCAGATAGGCGGGAAATACCTGACGCCCGCATCCGGCGAAGCCATGTGGCACCGTGTCGATCAGCGTGGCGCGACACCAGTCGAGCGAATGCGAGCGGGCCGCGGTTCCGAGCGCACTCGGATGGATGCGGGCATCGAGGGGGCCGCCGATCAACGTTAGGCTCGCCGGCAGCGCGGCGCCGCGTTGGGCGCGCAGCGCGATGGCGCCGAGCGACGGAAACGTCGCCTGACAGACTGCGATGACGTGCACCGGACGCGCGTCCGCAAGCAGGGTATCGATGAAGCGGTCGAGCATCGACACGTATTCGTCGAGGCCGAATCGGCCCGCGTCGCGCGGCACGTCGCGTGCATCGATCCAGTCGGTGATGCAGACGTCGCCGTCGGCCAGCAGGGTCTCGACCGTCTCCCTCATCATCACGGCCACGTGGCCGGCCAGCGGCACGCAGAGCAGGATCACGCGTCGTGCGCCCGCCTGGGAGAAGCGGCGCAACGTGCAGAACGGCGTGTGCGCGACAATCGTTTCGTCGACGTCGACGTCGACGCGACGGCCGTCCACGTCGATCGCATCGATGGCGAAGCGTGGCGCGTCGGGCTGCAGGTCGAGCAGGGGTTCCAACAAGTCGGCGTAGCACGACGACGCGGCATCGGGCCAAAGGCCGAACGTGAACCGCGCCGCCGCGTCCCACATTCTCAACCATTGCCGTTGCCGTTCGATCAGGTCATACCACATGGTGCACGGGTGGAAAATCGCCGGGAATTCGGACAAGCCTACTGTCGCCGGATCGTGTGGCGATGGGTTGACCTGAATCAGCGTCGTCCCGATCGCCGGTGCATAAGCTCGTTTACGGATCCCGGACGGATGCACGGAGTGGAACATGGACAGGTCTCGACGCATGCTCGTCGTCTTCTACTCACGCAGTGAAACGACGACGGCGGTTGCGCGCCGGCTTGCCGACACGCTTGGCGCGGATTGCGAGCGGCTGCGAGAGGTCGACGATCTGCGGCGAAAGGGTGCCGTCGGCTTTCTGCGTTCGCTTGCGGATGTGATCCGCGATGGTGCTGCGGACCTTCGGCCGACGGCCTGTTTGCCGTCCGGATACGATGCGGTCGTGATAGGCACGCCGATCTGGGCGGGCCGTGCTTCGACGCCAGTTTCGACTTGGCTCGCGCGGCACGGGAGCGAACTGCGCGCCACCGCATTCTTCTGCACGATGGGTCTTCGCGGCGACCTCACTGCATTCGGGCAGATGCAGGCGCTGGCGCGGCAACGGCCAGTCGCGACGTGTGCGATCTCCGGGCGCGATATCGGTCGCGGTCTGGCTACTCGGAAGCTCGCCCGTTTTGCTCGGTCGGTCGTCCGCCGGCTGGCCGCCCGAGAACGGTACATGGGCGGAGAGCGGGCAACGTGATGGCACCGTCTGGAGGCAAGCGCGATTACGATTATGTGCTGGTCGGCGGCGGCATTGCCAGCGTGTCTGCGGCGCATGCGTTGCGGCGCGAGGATTCGTCCGCTCGCATCGCAATTCTTTGCGGCGAACACGTGCTGCCGTATCAGCGACAGCCACTGACAAAGGAATTTCTCGCAGGAAACCTCGCGCCGGCGGCAATCGCGATACACCCGGGGGGGGGATTCTACGAGATGCGCAAGATCGATCTGGTTCTGGGAGCAGGGGCCGCGTCAGTCGACTGCCGCGCGCATGTCGTCAGGCTGCAAAATGGCTCCGCGATACAGTACGGCAAGCTGCTAATCGCGACCGGTGCATCGCCACGGCGTCTTGTTGTGCCGGGGGCAACGCTGGCGGGCATTGGTCACCTTCACAATTTCGGTGACGCGCTCGTGCTTCGCGACGCCGCCGCCCGGCAACGACGCCTGCTTATCGTGGGGGGCGGATTCACGGGTTTCGAGGCGGCGGCCACGCTGCGCGAGCGCGGTCTGGAGGTCACGCTCGTCGAGCGCTGCGAGCGGCTGTTGCCGCAACTGAATTCCGTTCAGCTATCCGATCACTTTTCCGGCTTGTGTGCGACGCGCGGCGTCGACGTTCGAACTGGAACGACAGTGGAGCGCTTCATCGGACAGTAATCGATCGAGGCAGCCGTGCTCGCCGACGGCCGCGTCGTCGAATGCGATCTCGTCGTGATTGCCGTGGGCGTCGAGCCGAACTGCGGGTTTCTCGCGGGCAGCGGTATCGCGACAGCGGACGGCGTGCTCGTCGACGAATGCCTGCAGTCGTCGGATCCGGACATTCATGCGGCCGGCGACGTCGCGCGGTTTCGCGATCCGGTATTCGGCGTGCAGAGGCGTATCGAGCATTGGGATAACGCGGTGCGTCAGGGGCGCCTGGCGGCCAGGAACATGCGCGGTGCGCGCTTGCCTTATCGGGACGTATCGATTTTCTACGGAAACGTGTTCGATGTGCCGTACAACTTCCTCGGCAACGCTGCCGATGCGACCGAAGTCGTCGAACAGGGGCGATTTCCGCATGCGCCGTATTCGTTGCTCTATCTGCGAAATCATGTCCTGCGCGCGATGTTCTCGATCGGTGTGCGCGCGGATGAAATGACGGCCGCCGAGGAGACGATTCGCCATCGGGTCAATCTCGGCGCGCAAGTAGAGGCTGCGACGCACGACGAATTGCGGCTGTGCGAACTGCCTGCGCAAACAGTTCTGATCCTGCAGGGTGGCGGCGCGCTCGGCGCATTCGAAAGCGGCGCGATCGCCGCGCTCGAGGCGCGCGGCGTCCGTCCGGATGTGATCGCGGCCGTGTCGATCGGCGCGTTCAACGGCGCGATCGCCGCGAGCCATCCGGGGCATGCGGCCGAAGCCCTCGACGCATTCTGGCACGAACTGTCGATCAGGAGCCCGGTTGGTGTGCCATCGTCCGCCTATGCAGGACATGCGTTGCTCGCGTGGCACATTGCGCTGTTCGGTGTTCCGAATTTCCTTCGCCCGCACTGGTGGCTTGACGGGATCCCGCCGACCGGCTTCGCTCAATGGTGGACGAGCTGCTACGACACGCAACCAGGGCTTGCGCTACTGCGCCGCCATGTCGATTTCGACGCTCTGGCCGGTAGTGCGACGCGCCTGCTGCTTGGCGCCGTGGATGTGGAGAGCGGGGAGCGGCGCATCTTCGATAGTTATGTCGATCGCATCACGCCCGAGCACCTGCTCGCCAGCGGCAGCCTGCCGCCTGCGATGCCGTGGACGCGCATCGACGGCCGCGCTTACTGGGACGGCGGCATCATCAGCAACTCGCCGCTTGATCTCGTGATCGAACGGTGCGGGCGGATAGCAGGACGCGTGTTTGTTGTCGATTTGTTTTCAGGGTCGCGCCCGTTGCCGTCGAATCTGATCGAGGTCATGCTGCGGCGCGACGAGATCGTCTATGCCGATCGGGTTCGTAACGACCTGCGGTTCGAGGAAAATGCGAACGACTTTCGCGATCTCGTCGAACGTATAACCAGCCGGCTTGATCCGGAAACGGCGGCGCGCATGCGACAACTCCCGGAATACATCCGGCTGATGGGAAGCCGTGTGCCCGTACGGATCTTCAGGATCGCGCTGGATGGCCAAGCCGGAGCCAGGGACACTTTCGCGCGCGACTTCGATTTTTCGGATACATCGATTGCTGCGCTGTCCGAACTCGGCCGCAGCGCGGCGCTCGCCGTGCTCGCGTCGAACGCGACGGAACCGCTCGGGGGCCAGGCCGGCCCTAGTCGATCGAGGCCACCAGCGCCTTGAACGCTTTCCACTCCAGGGCGGGAAAGACTTCGACGCTCGCGTGGCCCAGCGTGCGCATGCCGGCGGAAATTCTGAAGGCAGTGTCCAGATCGGGGGCGGTGAAAATGTCGAGATAGTGATAGCGGCCCATCAATGCGAAATTGTGCAGCCATTCGATCTGCCCGCACGTCTTCTGCAATCGGTGGACGGCACGATGCTCGAGTTCGGCAAGTTTTTCCGGCGTCTTGACTGCGTCCGGCGACAGGCGTGTCAGCCTGACAAAGGTAGGCATGACGAATCCCCGGGGTGGCGCCCCGTGACGGAGCAAGGGGTGGACGGCGATCACGCGACCGGCGATGTGCGAGCCGGTCGCCGGGCGGACGACGACGGTCTCATGCCTTGCCCGAACCATGGAATCTCGGCACGGAGCGACGCGACATACCGTGCCCAGCCCCCGGGGTTCTCGGCGAACAGCCGTGCGCATACGGGCTCCGCGAGGGCATCGCGATCGAGCGGCTCGTCAAGCAACAGCTGCGGCCACAGACAGTATGCGTGGAGGACCGCGCTCGTGAATTCACGCACGGTCATGTGCGCGAACACATGATTCAGCAGTGGAATGTCCGCGAGCATCGGCTGCGCGGCCAGCAGCGATTCGAGGGTCATGTCGTCCGGCTCGTATTCGAGCATGCAACTGAGCGTTCGCAGGATGCTGCCCAGATGCACAAGCAAGGCGCGGCGAGCTTCGGTTTCGTTTGGCATGGGTGGCGTCCGGATTGGCGGAACGGATTGCTCCGCGTGTTTCCTTGAAATCTATGAGCGATGTCGCGCGTGAACGTTGATGGAGGTCAACCACAGCACTCAGGACCGTTCGTCAAGCCCGCGCAGTGGTCTCGCCAGCGCGTGTACCTGCCATTCTGTCAGCGGGGCACCGTGCCCTCTCCGGCCCGAGACCGGCACGCCGCTGCCAGTATCGCGACGGCCTCGTCGTCGTCCACCTGGGCGAACGACCGATAGAACGCGCCGACCGAGAACGCCTCGTCGGACTGCTCGATGCATACCACCTCGTCGGCATAGGGGCGGACTTCATCGAGGCCTCGGGCGCAGGCCACCGGTACCGCGCAGACGAGCAGTCGCGGGCGACCCATGCGCGCCGCGTGCAGCGCGGCAATCATGGTCGCGCCGGTCGCGATGCCGTCGTCGACCACGATCGTGATGCGATTTTCCCGGACGACGGGCGGGCGAAAACGTGCATAGTGCATCCTGCGTGCCGCAAGCACGGCAAGTTGCTCTTGCTGTTCCGCTTCCAGGTAGCGCGACGGAATCGCCATATGCACGGCATCGCGCGACAAATAGCACCATCCGGATTCGTCGATCGCACCAATCGCGAGTTCAGGTTGCCATGGCGCGCGCAACTTGCGCACCAGCACGACGTCGAGGTCGCCATGCAGGTGCGTCGCGACGATACTTCCCAGTATCAATGCGCCGCGTGGTATTGCCAGGACCAGCGGGCGTTCGCCACGATAAGCATGAAGCACGGACGCAAGCCGATTGGCTGCGTCCCGGCGGTTGTCGAAGATCATTTCACCTCCCGTTGGCGCGAGGGCGTGCGTTGCTGCGCGCTGCCGCGAAATCCGGTTGTCGAAGTCGGGGCACGGCCGGGCCTGGGGTCGTCCCGATCGCGGTCGAACCACACGGCGTGGTCAAAGCCGTTCGAGCCGTGCGAGGATCTCATCGGTCCGCCGCAGCAACGTCGTGTTCCGCTCGGCCGTCTGCCTGACGGTATTCAGTCTTGCGCGCCAGTACGCGGGGTCGGTGATGGATGTCTGCTTGTGGAAGCAGGACCGGGTCTGCTCCAGCAGACGAATGGATTCTTCGATATGTGACAGCTCGCGTTCGACGTCGCAGTACCAGTTCATGCATGGTCTCCGTTGCGTTGAGTGATTCATGTTGGATTCCCGACATCGGTCACGTCTTGATTTCACTCAATGCATCGAATTCATCCGATTTTTCGGTGACTGAAAAATGATTCGCACTCCTGGATCGAGCGATTCGACACAGCACCGGGCGACGGGATGTTCGATGCGAAGACCGGGAAAGCAATTAGGCCCGGCCCCGCGACGCGTGCGCATCGGTGTTTCGACCGCATTGCATCAGACGAATCGGGGAACGTTTCGATCGCTCGCGTCTGCCGGATGACCTGCATCAAGAACGCTTGCCCGGCAGGAGCGAATATTGATGTTCGCGCATGTCGACCTCGACCGCGATCGACATGTTCCGCGCCGTCTGCGTCTTCACGTTCATGATACGGACACCATCATGCCCGCCTTGTTTACGAACACGCCGAATCGCCAGATCATTTCACGTTCCGAAGCATCGGCACTGAGCGTGTCGGCTGCCACGCCTCGCCGGCACCACCCGATCGACACCGATGGCGACCGGCTGCTGAGCCCCCACGAAATCGCCATCCTGATGGTGCTCGCCAGCGAGCCGAGACGCCAGCAGGGCGACCCCGCCGACCTGCGCTGCCTCGTCGATCGCGGTCTCGTTCGACTGGATGCAGCATCGCTTGCCGAGGCGCCCGCCTGCCTGTCGGCCGACGGGTGCCGGATGGTGTTGCGACTCGCCAGGCGCGATCGGGCCGCGCAAGGGCGCAACGTCGACGTCACGACTGCGTTTCGCGCGATCGCGGCGGAGACATCGGTCGCGGTCGCGCATCACGCCGCGCGCTGAGCTGTATCAATTCCACGCGGTGCAGCGGGAATTACCGTTGTTTTCATCGATCGCGGACAGGAGTCGATGGTCATGAAAAGCGACAGCGAGCTGAAGGACGTCGAGTAGGAGCTTGAGTGGGCCCCGTCGATCAATGCGGTGCGCATCGGTGTGGAAGTGCACGAACGCATCGTGACGTTGACCGGACATGTCGGCAGCGATCTGGAAAAAGTCGCAGTGCGCAAGGCCGTCGAGCGTATCGAAGGCGTGCGCGGCATCGTGCTGGAACTCGGGGTGCAAACCGACGATGGCAAGCGTCGCTCGGACGAGGACATCGCCATCGCGGCGCGCTCGCTCCTGGTGTGGGATGCTAGGCTTGGCGAGCAGGCCGTGCAGGTGACGGTCGGGAACGGGTGCGTGACGCTGTCGGGCGAGGTGATGTGGAGTTACCAGATGCAGGAGGCGGAGCGGGCCGTCGAGTGGCTGCGCGGCGGCACTCGGATCATCAACGAGATTCATGTCCGGCCGCATCCGACACATTCCGACATCGCGGCCAAGATCCAGGCGGCCTTGATTCGGCATGCAACGGAAGAGGCCGCACACGTCGGCATTACCGTCCAGGATGGTTGCGTGACGTTGACCGGCCAGGTGGGCTCGCTGAGTGAGCGGCGGCTTGCCTTCGATGCCGCGTGGTCGGCGCCGGGCGTGCGCGACGTAGTCGATCAACTTACCGTTGCATGATGATCCGGGCGGCGTTGGACCTCGATCGAGCGTCCGCCGCGCCCCGGCCGGGAGAACGAACATGAATGCCGCGATGCTTTGTACCCGCGATGTCGCCATGTGTTCGGCACGGGCAACCGTCGTCGAGGCGGCGGAAATGATGCGCGACGCGCACGCCGGCGATCTGATCGTCGTGCGCGAACACGAGGGGCGATGTGTGCCGGTCGGCATGGTGACCGATCGCGACATCGTGCTGACGGTGGTCAGCCCCGATGCGGAAGCCGGCTTGCTGTTCGTCGGTGACATCATGTCGGCGCCTGTGGCAACCGCGAACGCTGACGACGACATCTGGTTGCTTGCGAAGCGGATGCGCCAGCACGGCGTTCGACGATTGCCGGTCGTCGGCGGCGACGGCGAACTGGTCGGCATTGTCTCGATCGACGATCTGCTGCGCGCGGCCGCGGCGCTGCTCGACGAGTTGTGGCTCGTGGCGGCCCGCCAGCCGTATTTCGAGGAGAAGCAGCGTGGCTGATTCGGTCGGTTCCCGCTTCCGTCGCGCCGCGCATGATGCGGCGGCGGTCTCGATGCCGGTGCGATGCGCCCTTCGGGCGCGCGCGATCCCATGACACGCGGCCGGCATCCCGGCCCGCGTCCCTGGATGCACCGGTGGCTCGGTGCAATCGGTCTCTGCCTGCTACTGTCGAGTGCGACGACGTGGCTCGGCGCGATCCACGACCATCCTGTGAGCCCCGGTGTCGTGGCCGGCATGACCGCGCCGGAATGCGGGCGCGTGGGTGCTCGGCCGGCCGGATCGATGCTGACGACACCGATTCCCGAACAGGACGTCTGCCTGTCGCTGTTCGTTTATCGCGCGTCGTATCCCGATGCCGCAAGCGACGTCGCGTCATACCGCACATGGATCCTGCAGCAGCGGGTCGGTGAATTCTGGCAACTGTTCGGCTATGTGCTTCTGTTGTGGGCGGCGGTCTTGGGCCTTGTCGTCGGCCCGATATGGATCTTCATGCGGCGGCCCGGATATCGCCATCGCGGCTCGCGGCGCGGCCGATGATGGAAGCGGCATGCGCTCGCACGGCAAGCAAGGGGGGAATCATGACGATATCCGGTGAATTGAACGAGACGGACTGGACCGTGGCGATCGAAACGGTTGACGTTGCGACCGGCGGCTACCGTTGCCGTGTCCACGTGATGATCCGCTCGTCCGACTGCAAGTGCGAGCATGTCTTTCCGCATCACCGGGTATTCGCGACCCAGCGCGAGGCAGCGCTGGAGGGGCTGCGCAGCGGTATGACATGGGTCGAAATGAAGAAATCGGACACCTTCACGTACTGACGGACGGCGTTGCTCACGGTCATCAGCGCTGCATGCGAACCGGCGAGCACGGCGACACGAACCCTGCGCGCGCGTCATGACTCGGGCCCTGCGAATGTCACGTCGCCGGCATCCCGCCGGGTTGCCGGCATGCGTTGATCCCGGTCAAAGCCGCGCGGCACGGCCTCAATACGATGGATCGCATCTCAGCGAAGAATGACGACCATGAACAGGCTCAGATGCGCATGCCGTGTGCTCGTGCTGTGCGCGTCGGCGTGCTGCATGCCGACGCAGCCGGCACATGCCCAGCATGCGCGCCATGTCCCCCGCCAGGAGTTCCACCGCAGGGACTTCCACGGGCGGGATTTTCGCCACTTCGCACCGAGGGAGCGTGCGCGATGGCAGCGCGGTCGATGGGTGCAGGACTGGCACGGCGGGCGCTATGCGTGGTGGTGGATCGTCGACGGCTACTGGTACATCTATCCTGAACCGATGTATCCGTATCCGACCTACATTCCGCCTGCGATCGTCGTTCAGCGGCCGCCACCGACTCCGGCCCGACTGCCGCCGGCACGCGCGTGGTATTACTGCAACGACCCGCGCGGATACTATCCGTATGTCGCGTCGTGCAATGGCGTGTGGACCGCGGTTCCGGCGATCCCGGGCCCCGCGCCGCAATGACGGAAGCGACGCTTGTCTGCAACGAAGCGGCCGAAGACCGGCTGCACGATTGCGCGCGAGCGACGCGGGAGGGCAGATGATGAACGGATCCTGGCCGAACGCTGACGGCGACGACGTGCTGCTGGCGGATTGGTATGAATTGACGATGATGCAGGCCGCGTTCGATGCCGGAATGAACGACATGGCTAGCTTCGAGTTCTTCGTACGGGCGCTGCCCGAGCATCGGGCATTCCTGATGGCGGCGGGGCTGGCGCCCGTGCTCGATTATCTGGAGGGCCTGCACTTCACGGCCGCCGCCCTTGAGCGACTGGCCGCGACTGGGCGCTTGCGAGCCGATTTCCTTGCGTCGCTCGCCGGCTTCCGTTTTACGGGCACCGTCGACGCGATGCCGGAAGGTACGGTGTTTTTTGCCGACGAACCGATCCTGCGGATCACGACGCCGTTTCGCGAGGCGCAGTTCGTCGAGAGCCGCGTGATGAACCTGCTCCATTACGCGACGGTGGTTGCCAGCAAGGCCGCACGCGCCACGCTCGTCGCGCATGGCAGGGTGCTGGTCGACTTCGGCATGCGGCGCGCGCATGGCGCGGAGGCGGCGATGCTGTCCGCGCGGGCCAGCTACCTTGCGGGATTCTCCGGCACGGCGACCCTGCTCGCCGGCTTGCGCTACGACATTCCCGTCTATGGCACGATGGCGCATTCATACGTCCAGGCGCACGACGACGAAGCGCTCGCGTTCGAGCATTTCGCGCGGTCGCAGCCGGATAGCGCGTTGCTGCTGATCGATACGTACGATACGGAGCACGCGGCGCACAAGGTCGTCGAACTGGCGCGTCGGCTTGCGCCCGAGAACGTGCGCATCAAGGGCGTCCGGATCGACAGCGGCGATCTGGCGGCGCACGCGCGCAACGTGCGCGCAATTCTCGACCACGGCGGCCTGACGGACGCGACGATCTTCGCGAGCGGCAATCTCGACGAAATCCGGCTGCAGGAGCTCGTCCACCAGCACGCGCCGATCGACGGGTTCGGAATCGGCACGCAGATGAGCACGTCGGCGGACGCACCGTGCCTCGACTGCGCGTACAAGCTCGTCCAGTATGCGGGCCGGCCGCGCTGCAAACGCTCGGAGGGCAAGGCCACGCTGCCCGGCCGCAAGCAAGTGTTTCGGCAATACGGCCCGGACGGGCGAATCGCCGCCGACAGCATCGGACTCGACGGCGAGCACGTCGACGGAACCCCGCTGTTGCGGCCCGTCATGATCGGAGGGTCGCGGCTCGCTGCCCCGACGCTCGGCGAGAGCCGCATTCACGCAATGCGCGAACTGTCCACGCTGCCCGATCCGATGCATGCGCTGGCGCCCGTCATGCCGCTGCAGCCGGCGATTTCTCCGGCGCTGTCGGCACTCGTCGCGCAGGAGAATGCCAGGTTGGATACGCACGCGGGGCAGCAAGCTGCATGAACGATGCCCATATCCCGGCCGGCCGCGCGATCACGCTGAGCGACAAGGTGGCCGCGTTGCGCATGCCCGCAGCCTGGCCAGATGGCACGAGATCGGTCGAGGCCGTGGAGACGCACATGTCATGGGTATTCCTGACGGACCGGTATGCGTGGAAGCTCAAGAAGCCCGTGCGCGCGCCGCAACTCGATTTTCGGACGCTGGCCGCGCGCCATCGCTTCTGTTGCGAGGAGGTGCGTTTGAACCGTCGGCTTGCGGCCGACGTCTATCTCGATGTGGTGCCGCTCGTCGTCGACGCCCGCGGTTGCCTGCATGCGGACGGACCCGGAGAAATTGTCGACTGGCTGGTCAGGATGCGGCGCCTGCCGGCCGCACGCATGCTCGACCGCGTGTTGTCGCGCGGCATGGCTACGGCAGACGATGCGTGTCGCATCGCGGGTCGCCTGAGCGCGTTCTACCATGTCCTGGCACCCGCGCGAATCGACGGTGCGGCGTATCGAGAAGCGCTGCGCTGCACGATTGACACCAATGAACGCGCGTTGTGCAAGCCGCTCTCGGGCCAGTCCGCCGATGTCGTGCGGACGCTCTGCGCGCGGCAGCGGTCGTTGCTCGTGTGCGAAGCCGCGCGTTTCGACCTGCGTGTGCGACAGGGGCATGTCGTCGAGGGGCACGGCGATCTGCGTCCCGAACACGTCTGCATCGACGATCCGGTCGCGATCATCGATTGCCTCGAATTCTGCAGGCGGTTGAGAGTCCAGGATGCGGCGGACGAGATCGGTTTTATCGCGCTCGAATGCGAGCGTCTCGGCGCTCCGGGATTCGCGGACGCGCTCGTCACCGCCTATCGCTCCGCGAGCGGCGACGATGTCGACGACGGATGCGTGCATTTCTACCAGAGCTGCCGGGCCATGACGCGCGCGCGGCTCGCCGCGTGGCACCTGCGCGAGCCCGCATTCAGGGCGACGCCGGTTTGGCGCGATCGCGCGAGCACGTACATCGCGCTCGCCCGGCGGCACGCCGACGGCTGCGAGCTCACGTGGGTGGCGAGCCACGTCAGCGCCGCAGCAGGTCCGTGAGCGAGCCGCCGCGATGGATACGCGCAATCGCCTCGGCAAACAGCGGCGCGCTGTCGAGTATCGCGAGCTTGTCCCTGAGCGGCCCGGCCGGCACGCGCCAGGGCGGCACCGTGTCAGTCACGGCGATGCCGGCGAGCGCGTCGCCGCCGAGCAGTACGGGCGCATCATCAAAGAACATCCCGTGCGTCGCGACCGCGTAGACGGATTGCGCGCCGAGCGTGCGGCAATCCTCGGCCGTGCGGGCCAATGTCGTCCCGGTGCCGATCAGGTCGTCGACGATGACGGCGCAACGGCCGGCGACCTCGCCCACGATCGGCTTGGGTGTCACGATGCCGCCGCTGCGCAGCTTGTCGGCGAAGGCCGCCTCGACCGGGCGCCCGACGCGCGCTTCCAGCCGTGCACGGAAATCCTCGGCTCGCCGCACGCCCCCCGCGTCGGGCGATACGACTACGACCGGCCGTTCGCCAGCTTGCGCGGCGAACCAGTCGACCAGCATGCCGTTCGCCTCGAGATGCTCCGTCGGGCAGCGAAACGCGTTCTGGAACGCCGCGATGTTGTGGATGTCGATCGTGACGACGCGATCGACGCCCACCGCTTCGAGCAAGGTGGCGACATAGCGCGTGGATACCGGATCGCGCGGCTGAGACCGGCGGTCCTTGCGCGAGTAGCACAGGTAGGGGGTCACCGCACAGACGCGTGCGGCCGACGCGTCCTTCAACGCGCCGATGAACAGCAGCAACCGGCACAGCTTGTCGTTGACGGAACTACCCGGCTCGCCGTGCAGCGACTGCACGACGTAGACATCGTGTCCGCGCACGCTGACAAGCGCACGCGTCTTGTGTTCGCCGTCCTCGAACGGACGTTCCTCGTGCGCGGCGAGCGTGACGCCGAGACGGGCAGCGATTCGTTCGCCGAAGGCGCGACACGAGGCGAAGGCAAACAGGCTGAAAGGGAGTGGTTCCATGGCATGGCTACCTCGATTCATGCGGTTATCGGGCGTCGCGAATCATGACGTGCTTTGACGTGTTCAACGGTGATGCGGACGGCATCTGTTCGCTTCAGCAGCTCCGGCTCGAGATGCCGGCCGAGTCGGTGCTCGTGACGGGGCCCAAGCGCGACATCGCGCTGCTCGCGCGCGTGTCGGCCGCCCGAGGCGACATCGTCACCGTGCTGGACGTTTCGCTCGACGTGAACCGCGCGGCGCTTGATGCGCTGCTGGCGCGCGGGGTCGATGTCGACTATTTCGATCACCACATGCCAGGCGCCGTGCCCGACCATCCGCGCCTTCACGCGCATGTCGACACGGCGCCGGACACCTGTACGAGTGTCATCGTCGACCGGTACCTGGCGGGCCGGCAGCGAATCTGGGCGGTGGTCGGCGCCTACGGCGACAATCTCGTCGGCGTGGCCGGCAGGCTCGCCGCCGCCTGCGGTCTGACCGACGCCGATGCCCACCGTCTGCAGGTGCTCGGCGAATCCGTCAATTACAACGGTTACGGCGATCGCCCGGGCGACCTCTTCATGGCACCGCTGGCCGTATACACGGCGGCGCGGCCATATGCGGACCCGCTCGAGTTCGCGAAGTCGCCGCTTGCGCGGCGGCTCGACGCCAACCGGCGACGCGATATCGCTCGTGCGGCGCGACAGCGCGCGAACATCGCGCTGCCGGGAGCGGACGTCTATATCCTCCCCGACACGCGCTGGGCGCGTCGCGTGCGCGGCGTTTTCGCCAATCGGCTCGCGCGTGCCGACGCGACACGCGCTCACGCGGTGCTGACGTTGTCGGCCACGGGTGGGTACATCGTCAGCGTTCGCGCGCCCGTCGCCGCACCGTATGGCGCCGATCGTCTTTGTCGGGCATTTCCGGGGGGCGGTGGCCGGGAAGGGGCGGCCGGCATCAACGGGCTCGCCCCAGAGCGCCTCGACGCGTTCGTCGCGGCGCTCGCGAACGCGTACCCCGCCGCGTGAGCCGACGCAGGCATGCTCGGTGGAGCGGGACGGCATGGCCGGAACGAGCGTCATCGGGATGCTCCTGAACGGTGGCCGTTGCGTGGAAAGACTCGCTGCAATCGTGGCGCCGCGCAATGCGGGTCGGTTGACGCAGGTCAAGCCTGCCGGCCGCCCCGCCCGGGAAGATGAACCGCCATCACCGGCGCGGAGAGGGGTCGTGGAGCACCATGCGGAGGTATTGCGGGGCGGGCGCTGGACGCTGCCCGTGCCGGGCTGGCGGGATCTCGCCGCGATGCTGATCGTGGTCGGCTTCCTGTTGCTGGCCGGCCTCTCGGCGCACCAGATGGCCGGCCCGCTGGCGGTGGCGCATCCGCTGGCCATTTCGCTGTCGCCCGCGGCGCTGCCCGGCTACACGCTGCGCACCGTCGCGCGCATGTTCGCGGCATTGCTCGCGTCGATCGTGTTCACGTTCGTCTATGCGACCGCGGCGGCGCGCAGCCGTCGCGCCGAGCGTGTGCTGATCCCGCTGCTCGACGTGTTGCAGTCGGTGCCGATCCTCGGCTACCTGTCGTTTACGGTGGTGTTTTTCCTGTCGCTGTTTCCGGGGCGGATCCTCGGCGCCGAGTGCGCGGCGATCTTCGCGATCTTCACCAGCCAGGCGTGGAATATGACGTTCAGCTTCTATCAGGCGCTGCGCACGGTGCCGCTCGATCTCGACGAAGCCAGTCGCAGCTTCCGGCTGTCCGCATGGCAGCGCTTCTGGCGCCTCGACGTGCCGTTCGCGATGCCGGGACTCGTCTGGAACGCGATGATGTCGATGTCGGGCGGCTGGTTTTTCGTGGTCGCATCCGAGGCGATCGCGGTCGGCAACGTGCACGTCGAGCTGCCGGGCGTCGGCGCCTACGTCGCGCAGGCGATCGCGAACCGCGACCTCGCTGCCGTGGGCTGGGCGATCGTCGCGATGAGCGTTGCGATCGTCCTGTACGACCAGTTGCTGTTCAGGCCGCTGGTCGCATGGTCGGAACGGTTCCGCTATGGCGATGCCGAGCCCACGGTCGCGTCGCGCAGCTGGATGCTCGACCTGTTCCACCGATCGAGATGGATGGGCCGTGCGAGCGGCCCGGTCCGGGCGCTGCTGCGCCGTGCGGCGCGCGCGCGGCTGCGCGGGTTCATGTCGGCATGGCACGACCGGATCGTGCTGCCGCGACGCACGGGCGACGTGCTCTGGTTCGCGCTGTGCGGCGCGGGATGCGCGTATGCGGCGTATGAACTGTTCCGGCTCGGCCGCGCGACGCTCACCTGGACGGACCTGCGCGTCGTCGCAAGCGAAGGAGGGCTCACGTTCGTCCGCGTGACGGTGCTGGTCACCCTCGCGTCGATGATCTGGGTGCCGATCGGCATCGCGATCGGCCTCCGGCCGGGCGTGGCCGCCCGCATCCAGCCGGTCACGCAGCTCCTCGCCGCGTTTCCGGCCAACCTGCTGTTTCCGGTCGCGGTGTTCGCGATCGTGCGCCTGCGGCTCGAACCCGACATCTGGCTGTGCCCGCTGATGATACTGGGCGCGCAATGGTATGTGCTGTTCAACGTGATTGCGGGTGCGAGCGCATTCCCGGCCGACCTGCGCGAAGCGGCCGCATGCTTCCGCGTGCGGCCGGCGACCTGGTGGCGACACGTCATGCTGCCGGGCGTCCTGCCGTACTGCGTGACGGGCGCGATTACCGCGTCGGGCGGCGCATGGAACGCGAGCATCGTCGCCGAGGCCGTGAGCTGGGGCGGCACACGCCTGGATGCCGGCGGACTCGGCGCCTATATCGCGCGGATGACCGACGCCGGCGACTATCCGCGCATCGCGCTCGGCGTCGCCGTGATGTCGCTGCTCGTGATCGCGACCAATCGGCTCGTGTGGCGCCCGATGTATGCGTTCGCGGAGCGCCGCACACGGCTCGATTGAGCCCTCGATCGATCATTTACTAACGGGAGCCCCACGTGCCGAACCTCAGCGAATGCACGGATGGGAAGGTCGCGAGCGCGGCTGCGCCGCCTTCGGAGGAGGTGGCCGTCGTGCTCGAGATGCGCGCCATATGCAAGTCGTTCACGAAGCCGTCTGGCGAACCGCTGCACGTGCTGGCCGATATCGACCTCGCGTTGCATGAAGGCGAGATCCTGGGGTTGCTGGGCCGCTCGGGCTCGGGCAAATCCACGCTGCTGAGAATCGCCGGCGGGCTCGTCAAGCCCTCGTCCGGCGCGGTGACCTATCGCGGTGCACCGCTCGACGGTCCGACCGACGGCATCGCGGTGGTATTCCAGACCTTCGCGCTGTACCCGTGGCTGACCGTCATCGAAAACGTCGAGCTTGGCCTCGACGCGCAGGGCCTGGCGTCAGAGGACGCACGCGCACGCGCGGCCGCCGCGATCGAGCTGATCGGTCTCGACGGGTTCGAATCGGCGTTTCCCCGCGAGCTATCGGGCGGCATGCGTCAGCGGGTGGGGTTCGCCCGCGCGCTCGTCAGCGAACCCGTGCTGATGTTGATGGACGAGCCGTTCTCGGCGCTCGACGTGCTGACCGCGGAAACGCTGCGCACCGATTTTCTCGACCTGTGGGATGCGCACCAGCTGTCGATCCGGTCGGTGTTGATGGTGACGCACAACATCGAGGAAGCTGTGCTCATGTGCGATCGCATCCTGGTGCTCGGCGCTGGTCCGGCGTACATCGAAGCGACGCTGAACGTGCCGCTGCCGCGTCCGCGCAGTCGGCATGATCCGGCCATTCAGGCGATCGTCGGCAGGATCTATGCGACGCTGACCGCACGCATCACCGACGCGACGGCGGACCGGGCGGCGACGGGCAGTGCGTTGGCCATGAAGCTGCCCGACGTGTCGAGCCACCATCTCGCCGGATTCGTCGACGCGCTCGCGGCCGCGCCGTACGACGGTCATGCGGAGCTCGGCACGATTGCATCGGCGCTCGCGCTGCGGACCGACGCGCTGTATTCGACGGCGGCCGCGCTTCATCTGCTCGCGTTTGCCGAATGGCACGACCGGACCATCCGGCTGAGTGCCGCGGGCCATGTGTTCGCGCAAAGCGACGACGATGCGCGGCGGCGTCTGTTCAGCGAACATCTCGTCCGGTTCGTGCCGCTCGCCGCGCATATCGACGAAGTGCTGGGCGAACGCGAAGGGCATCGCGCGCCGCGCGAGCGTTTCGAGCTCGAACTCGAGGATCATCTCGATCCGCGCAGCGCGCACCAGGCGCTGCGGGTCGTGACCGACTGGAGCCGCTACGCGGGACTGTTCGACTACGACGACCATACCCGGACGTTCGGCCGCTGACCGTTCGGGCCGCACGTCGGCCACGTGCTTGATCGGCATCAAGCGTCGCGCGGCAGCGCGTGCGACGCTGGAAGAACCGTCGACGCGACCGAGTCGACCCGGCAGACAAGCTCCGCAACTCGACGTCAATGACCGTTCACGGGAGGACTGACCATGAACTGGCTTTCCGAATACTTTGCCCAGCGCACGAGCCCGCTGTCGCTTTCGCTCTGGGCTCATCCGCCGCTCGCGCTCGGGCCCGACGGCCCGATCTGTCGCGAGCCTTACCGCCTGCCGTATCCGGGGGTCGAACTCGTTTTCACGCCGGCGGAGGCCGTCGAACGCGGCGGGAAGACCTACACGCTGCCGGCGCGTTACGACTCCCGCGGGCTGCTTGCCGCGCGCAGCACGGCGCACGACGAGGCCGCGTCGTTCTTCCGCGAGGTGACGATTTTCGCGCCATCGCAGTTCAATCGCGACTTCGTCGTGACGGTCAATGGCGAATTGTCCTTCGTGCCGTCGTTCTGGCAGGACGGGTCGCCCGGTTTCTGGGGCGTCTGCGTGCCCGCCGCTAGCGGGCGCGCGACCGGCGAGAGAGCCGGTCCGCCGTGGCTGTTCCAGGGATACCTGAGCATCTAGGGACCGTTCCCGCCATCGGCGGGAACCGGCGTCACGCGCGCTCGTCCGCGCGTGTTCGCCAGAAGGCGAGGCATGCGAGCGCGCCGAGCATTCCGCCGAGATGGGCGAAATGTGCGACGCCGCTCGTGTCGCCGCTGAGGCCGGACAGCAACTCGGTCAATGCATAGCCGGTCGCGAAGAGCCATGCCGGCATCGGTATCGGTGGAAACAGCAACACGACGCGCCGTTTCGGAAACAGCACGGCATAGGCGATCAGCGCGCCGAAAACGCCGGCCGACGCACCGACAGTCGGTGCGTCGCTGGGCGGCAGGGCCCGGATCACCGCGAGCTGAGTGATTGCGCCGGCCAGCACGCTCGCCAGGTAGAGCGCGAGAAAGCGCGCGCGCCCGAGCACGCGCTCGACGTCGAGTCCGAACATGTAGAGCCCGAACATGTTGAACGCGATATGGGCCAGGCTGGCATGCAGCACGCTGTAGGTCAGCAACTGCCAGACGTGGAAATCCGGTGTCGCCGGCGCGCCCGGTCGTGGGGGCGGCCACAGCGCGAACAGGGCGATGAGCACCGGCCAGCAGTGCGGCCGGAATCGAATTTCATGACATACCGTCACGTTATCGGCGGCACGTGCGCGGCCGTTGAGGCAGATCATGGACAGTCGCCGCCTCGCCGTCCGCGCGCCGTCAGCCCCGTCGGCGAGCAGCAGGTTGACGTGCGTCAAGCCTCCGAGGGGCGCCGCGCTTACCCTGAACTCGGGAAACATGCGTCGCCGCGGGGCGGTGCGCATGCGTATCGTCGATGCAAACGGCAATGGGAGCCTCATCATGCACATCGGAAGAATCCGTACCCAACCGGTCGAATCGTGCACGGCCGAATGCAGCGCGTTGGAACTCGCCGATCGCATGCGGCACGCGCATGTCGGCGACGTCGTCGTGATCGAGTACCGCAATGGCGAAGCCATTCCGATCGGCCTGGTTACCGACCGCGACCTGGTGATCGAGGTGATGGCCCGCAGCGACGATCCGGGCGACGTGACGGCCGGCCAGATCATGTCGCGGGGTCTCGTCGTCGTGTCCGACACGGACGAGATCGGCGTCGCGCTCGAGGAGATGCGCCGATCGGGCATTCGGAGACTGCCGGTCGTCGACGATGCAGGCCGCCTCGCCGGTATCGTGACGCTCGACGATATCGTCGAGTACCTCGCGGGGTTGCTCGGCAGCGTCGTGGAAGTCGGGAAGCTGCAGCAGATCGAGGAGCAGCGTTTCCGCGCGTGACGTTGGGGCGGGGGCCGGCGCCCGGCACGGCCCAGCCCAGCCC
>NZ_JACCQB010000072.1:0-29435 GCF_015712265.1 Burkholderia sp. 9777_1386
GAGCTGTGATTCGAGCTTAACGGCTCGCAGGAGACACAAGCTGTGCCGTAGCCGCCAACCGGCAAAGCAGCGCGCCAAACGGCGCGCCACCACTGAAGTTTGAAGCAAATCGAAGATATAAGGAGACAAGCATGAAACGAACCTTGCCCGGACTCGCGATATCGGCGCTCGTGCTCGGCGCCGCGCTGTTCGCATTCTCGCCGCGCCCGCTGCCGGCGTTCCCGGTCACCGCGATCCATGCCGACCGATTGCAGATCAACGGGCTCGCCCGTGCCGGCACGACGCGCATCGTCGCGGTCGGCGAGCGCGGCGTGATCCTGCTGAGCGACGACGCGGGTGCGCACTGGCGGCCGGCGGCGATCGCGCGCGACCCGGCATCGACGCTCACGCAGGTCCGCTTCATCACGCCGACGCTCGGGGTCGCGGTCGGCCACGACGGGCGGATCGTGCGCAGCGACGACGCGGGCATGCACTGGCGCGAGGTGCACATCGACCACGACCATTCCGATCCGCTGTTGTCGATCTGGGGTACCGCCGACGGCCCGCTGTTCGCGGCCGGCAGCTTCGGCCAGCTGCTGCGCTCGGACGATGCGGGTGTCAACTGGCAGACGGTGAAGACGCCGGCCGGCGACCGCCACCTGAACGCGATCGTCGGTGACGGCCGCGGCAACCTGCTGGTCGCGGGCGAGAGCGGCACGCTGCTGCGCTCGGCCGACAACGGCGTCACGTGGGACAAGCCGCCGTCGCCGTACGCGGGTTCGCTGTTCGGCGCGCTGATGCTCGCGAACGGCGACTGGGTCGCATACGGGATGCGCGGCAACGTGGTGCGCAGCACCGATCACGGCGCGACCTGGACGCACGTCGACAGCCACGTGCCGGTGTCGTATTTCGGCGCGACGCAGCTCGCGGATGGCGAACTCGTGCTGGTCGGCCAGGGCGGCGCGATCGTCGTGTCGAAAGACGGCGGGCTGACTTTCGACGTACGCAAGCTCGGCGGCGTGCAGAGCCTCGCGGCCGTGCTCGACATGGGGCACGGCGCGCTGCTGCTCGGCGGCGAATCCGGCGTCGCGCCGCTCGCCGTGTTGCCGTCCTGACGCGCGGCCCGGCGGCCGCGATCGATGCAGCCGCCGTTTTTCGCCCGTATCCGTTCGTTTCGCATCGCCCGTCCGTCCCGACACGAGAACTCCATGAACGACCTGTCCCGTCCCCCTGAAGCCGTTTCCGCGTCGCGCCTCGCCACGTTCGTCGAGCGCTGCGCCAACACGATCATCCGCCGGCGCCGGCTGCTGATGCTGCTGTGCGTCGCGGTGACGCTCGCGCTCGGGCTGTCCGCGACGCGGCTGAAGCTCGATCCGGGCTTCAACAAGATGATCCCGATGCAGCACCCGTACATGCAGGTGTTCGAACGCTACGCGGGGGCGTTCCCCGGCGCGAACACGATCCTCGTGAGCCTGCGCTGGAAGGGTGACGGCGACATCTACAACCAGACCTTCATGGACGCGCTGCGCCACGCGACCGACGACGTGTTCTTCATCCCCGGCGTGAACCGTTCGCGCGTGTTCTCGCTGTTCACGCCGAACGTCCACTACACCGAGGTGACCGAGGCCGGTTTTCGCGGCGACGTGGTGGTGCCCGGCCAGTTCTCGAGCGCGAACCCGGACGATCTCGCGAAGGTGCGCCGCAACGTCGCGAGATCGGGGCAGATCGGCCGGCTGGTCGGCAACGACCTGAAGTCGGCGCTGATCCGCGCGGAACTGCGCGAGACCGATCCCGCGACCGGCAAGCGGCTCGACTACAGCGCGGTCGCGCACCAGCTGGAGGAGATTCGCGCGAAGTACGCGAAACGGGGCATCGACGTGAACATCATCGGCTTCGCGAAGCTGGTGGGCGACGTCGAAGCCGGGATCGCCGGCGTGATGGCGTTCTTCGCGCTCGCGTTCCTCGTCACGGCCGCGCTGCTGTTCGCGTATACGCGTTCGCTGAAGACCACCGCGCTGGCGCTCGTCGTCGCGCTGCTGCCGGTCGTCTGGCTGCTCGGCGCGCTGCCGCTGCTCGGGCTCGGCATCGACCCGATGTCGATCCTCGTGCCGTTCCTGATCTTCTCGATCGGCGTGTCGCACGCGGTGCAGATGACCAACGCGTGGAAGCAGGCGCTGGTGCGCGGCGCGTCGTCGGTCGACGCCGCGCGCGACGCGTTCCGCAAGCTGTTCGTGCCGGGCACCGTCGCGCTGCTGACCAACGCGCTCGGCTTCATGGTGATCATGCGGATCAGGATCGACATCGTGCGTGAACTCGGCATCACCGCATGCCTTGGCGTGCTGCTGATGATCGTGACCAACAAGGTGTTCCTGCCGATCCTGCTGTCGTACACGCGGCTCGAGCCCGGCACGCTGGCGCGCGCGCAGCGCACCGCGGCGGCCGGCGGCAGCCGGATGTGGTCGCGCTTCGCGGTGTTCGCGCGGCCGGCGCCGGCGCTCGGCGTGTTCGCGGTGGCGCTCGCGCTGCTCGCGTACGGCACGCTCGAATCGCGCCGGCTGGAGATCGGCGACATCGGCACCGGCGCGCCGGAGCTGCGCGCGAACTCGCGCTACAACGTCGACAACGCGGCGATCACGCACCAGTACAACATCGGCGTGGATGTGCTGTCGGTGATCGTCGAGACGACCGGCTTCGACGACGCATGCCTGCATTACCCGGTGATGAGCGCGATCGAACGGTTCGAGATGAACATGCGCGGCGTGGCCGGCGTGCAGTCGGTGACGAGCGTGGCGTCGCAGGGCAAGGTGTTCATCGCCGCGTTCAACGAAGGCAACCCGCGCTGGGCCGCGCTGCCGCGTTCCAGCGACGGGCTCACGCAGGGCGCCAACGCGTTCGATCCCGACAACGGGATGAACACCGCGAACTGCAAGGCGATCCAGGTCCTGATCTACACGAAGAACCACGAAGGCACGACCATCGCGCACATCGTCGACGAGATCAAGCGCTTCGCGGCCGAGAATCCGACGCCGAACGTCGCGTTCCGGCTCGCGGGCGGCAACGTCGGCGTGATGGCCGCGACCAACGAGGCGGTCGGCGACGCGGAGATCGCGATGCTGCTGTCGATCTTCGGCGCGATCGCGCTGCTCTGCGCGCTCACGTTCCGCTCGTGGCGCGCGGTGCTGTGCATCATCGTGCCGCTCACGCTCGTGTCGATCCTGTGCAACGCGGTGATGGCGCGGCTCGGCATCGGGCTGAAGGTCGCGACGCTGCCGGTGATCACGCTCGGCGTGGGCGTCGGCGTCGACTACGGGATCTACCTGTACGAGCGCCTGCAGCACGACCTCCGCCACGGCGCGACGCTGCCGGACGCGTTCGCCGATGCGATGCGCCAGCGCGGCACGGCGGCGCTGTTCACGGCCATCACGATGTTCATCGGCGTCGGCACGTGGGCGTTCTCCGCGCTGAAGTTCCAGGTCGACATGGGCGTGCTGCTCGCGTTCATGTTCCTCGTGAACCTGTTCGGCGCGGTGTTCCTGCTGCCCGCGCTCGCCGCGTGGCTCGGCGTCGAGCGTGCCGAGCGCCGCCTGCCGAAGCAGCAGCCGTCGCCGGCGACCCCCGCGCCGCCGCAGCCGGCGCCCGCACTCGAACACGGCAACCCGGTGCGCTGAACGGCGCGCCGATTTTCCCCGCGCGCGGCGGGCCGCCGCGCGCTCTCCACAAGAGGAGTCAACCCACATGTCCGCACGCCCTTACAAGATCGAAGCCCAGCCGCTCGCGCAGCGCTATGCGCGCGGCTGGCACTGCCTCGGCCTCGCCCGCGACTACCAGGACGGCAAGCCGCATACGCTGAACATCTTCGGCCGCAAGCTCGCCGCGTTCGCCGATTCGACCGGCAAGGTCAACGTCGTCGACGCCTATTGCCCGCACATGGGCGCCGACCTGAGCCTCGGCACGGTCCAGGGCGACACCCTCGTGTGCCCGTTCCACGGCTGGGCGTGGAACGGCGAAGGCCAGTGCGCGTCGATTCCGTACTGCAAGCGGATTCCGCCGAAGGCGCGCATCGGCGCGTGGCCGACCTGCGAGGAAAACAACCTGCTGTTCGTGTGGAACGACCCGGAAGGCCATGCGCCGCCGGCCGAGGTCGCGATTCCGCGCCTCGACGTGTGTTTCTCGGACGAATGGTCGGGCTGGGTCATCGACAAGATGGTGATCCACGCGAATTGCCGCGAGCTGGTCGACAACATCTCGGACGTCGCGCACTTCGCGACCGTGCACCGTGCGCCGATCGACTATTTCGCGAACCTGTTCGAGCACCACAAGGCGACGCAGTTGTTGGTCGGCCGCAGCGAGAAGCTCGGCGGCGACAGCCTGACCGCGCTGTCGACCTATTTCGGGCCGGCCGTGCACATCACGCAGATGACGGGGCAGAGCAACGGGCAGCCGATCCATTCGGTGCTGCTGAACTGCCACGTGCCGATCGACATGAACAGCTTCGAGCTGCGGTACGGCGTGATCGTGAAGAAGGTGGCCGGACTGTCCGACGAGCAGAACATGGAGATCGCGAATGCGTACGTGAAGGAAGCGCAGCGCGCGTTCTACGAGGACGTGGACATCTGGCACAGCAAGACGCGGATCGACAACCCGCTGCTGTGCGAAGGCGACGGCCCGCTGTACCAGATGCGCGACTGGTATTCGCAGTTCTACCTGGACGTGGCCGACGTGCGGCCCGCGAGCGTCGCGCGCAAGGCGTTCGAGATGCGCATTCGCGAAGGCGACGCGCCGCCGGCGCTGCATCACGTGTTCGAGCCGCAGTAAAAAAGGGGGCAGGCCGGCCGGAAAAGAGGGGCGTATCGAAAGCGCGTCGATCGGCCGGCAACACCCGCCGCAGAAGGCGCGCCGGGCACCTGCGCTTGTGCGCCGCACCAAAAGAACTTGACGAAACGGTCGCTACCGCGTAGTGTCCGAGACCGAAGTCGTCAAGAAGTTCGATTGCTCATCATTGGCCGCACACCGTGCGGCAGTCGTTGGTCTCTCCCTCTTTGATTCTTTCTGTGCCCGTCGCGGGCGCATGTTCACCATTCGTCATTTGTATTAAGGAAGTATTTGTGGATACCGGTACCGTCAAGTGGTTCAACGAAACCAAGGGCTTTGGTTTCATTTCCCCGGACAACGGCGGCGACGATCTGTTCGCCCATTTCTCGGAAATTCGCGGCACGGGCTTCAAGACCCTGGCCGAAGGCCAGAAGGTCAGCTTCGAAGTGAAGCGTGGCCCGAAGGGTCTGCAAGCGTCGAACATCACGCCGCAGTAAGCCGCATCGGCAGCGGTCGCCGATCGGCGGCCGGTGCCGGATGGAGTATCGCGCGGGGCGCTGCCTGACGGCGCCTGTGCGTTCCGATGCGCACGACCGATGCATCGCGACATTCACGATGCATCGGTCGTGACGCCTCCCTCATCGCATGCCTGAACCGCATGCGACGCAACGCCCTCGCGAAGCGCAAGCCGTTTTGCGAGCGCATCACCGCTTCAACGCATCAACCCGAGCAGACCGCCGCCATGCCGTAGCTGGCGCGGTCCCGACTTGCGCGGCGCTGCTGGCGCCGCAGCCACCGACCGCCCGAACGTCGCAACGCGCCGGGCTCCGATCGCAAGACAGGCCCGAGGCCCGTCTGAACGAACCGATCCCGGCAGCCTGCCTGCCGCCGTCCCGTTTGCGGGAATCGGCGCCGGGCAGTCGCCGGCCGCGGTCAATCACCTTGTCTGGAGGAATTGGTTTGGCAAAAGAAGAACTGCTGGAACTGGACGGAATCGTCGACGAAGTGCTGCCGGACAGCAAATACCGTGTCACGCTGGAAAACGGCGTCGTGGTCGGCGCATACGCGTCGGGCCGCATGCGCAAGAACCACATCCGCATTCTCGCGGGCGATCGCGTGACGCTCGAACTGTCGGTGTACGACCTCACCAAGGGCCGCATCAACTTCCGGCACAAGGACGCGAATTCGCCGCGTCCGCCGCGAAGCGGGCAGCCGCGCCGCTAAGCGGCCACCATCGGTGCGCCGCAGCGCGCACCGATCGACACCCGTCCGGCCGCACGGCCGGACGAACCGGCTGAACGACGCACGGTGTGCCGTTCGCCGGTCGCCGCGGCGCCATCGCGCCGCGGCGGCTTCTCTCGCCTTTGCCGGCGCCGTGCGTGTACCACGCTCAGGCGGCCGCGTCCTGCAGCAAGTCTCCCCGTTCCGAACCGCACGAGCCGGGCGAAACGCATCGTCGTCCGCACCGGCCGGCGACTGAACGCACCCGTTGCGACGTCGTTCGCCGGCGGCTTTACGCGCGGGCCGGCGCGGTCGTACACTCGTCGGCAATTCGCGGCCCGCACGCGGCTTTCAATCCCTTCGGTGCGGGCTCGTCACGACGACCTGCCGGACCGATTGTCCGCAAAGGATCCGAGCATGAGTACCACCCCGACGCCGGACCCGCGCGATGCGCTGCCCGTGCGCGATGGCACGAGCCTGATCGCCTATCTGCACATCCTGAGGAAAGCGCATGCGGCGCTGGTTGGCCAGGATCACGCGCATCAGCGCTTCAGCGAGATCGTCACGCGCGGGCAGGCGCGCCAGTACATCGAGGAACTGATGCCGGTGCTGCTGCGCAAGCGCGCCGAGCACCGGGCGCGCAAACATGGCGGGAAGCACCATTGAGCGAACGGCGGGTGCGCATGTGTCGCGTCATGCCGCCCGCTGCACGCTGACCGCCGATACCGCCGCGCCCGTCAGTTGAACCGCCGCGCCGGCGAGCATCGCGACGCGCAGGCCGGCCGCGCCGCCATGCGCGGCTGCGAACGCCGTGCCGAGCACCGCGATGCCGAGCGTCGCGCCGGTCATTCGCGCGACGTTGACGAGCGCGCTGGCGGTGCCCGAACGCGCCGCGTCGACCGCACCGACCGCGACGGTCATCAGCGGGCCCGTCGCGATCCCCATCCCGAGCCCCGTCAACGCCAGCCCGATTTCAGCGCCGAGCAGGCTCGCTGACTCGGCCGATGCGCCGATCGCGGCGAGCCCGCTCGCGATCACGGCGACACCGCCGGCCGTCGTCGCACGCGTGCCGATACGCTCCGACAACGGCCCCGACCACGGCGACACGACGACGAACACGAGCGCCATCGGCAGCAGCGCGAGCCCCGCGCCGGTCGAATCGAGGCGGCCGACGCTTTGCCACGTCAGCGGCAGGAGGAACAGCACGCCGTACATTCCGAACGTCATGCCGGTGGTCGCGGCGATCGCGCCGCGAAATGCGCTGATCCGGAAGAGGTCCAGCGGCACCAGCGCGGATTCTCCGTGGTGGCGCTCGATCGCCACGAACGCGACGAACGACGCGACCGCGATGCAGCCGGCGATCGTGCAGGCGACCGGTGCGTCGCGGAACACGATCGCCGCATACGCGAGCGCGCCGAGCGCGAGTGCGCCCGCGACTTGCGCCGCACCGTCGAAATGACGGCCGTGCGGATCGGACGATTCGGGTACGGCCGGAATCGCGAGCAGCATCGCGGCGACGCTCAGCGGCACGACGACGAAAAAGATGCTGCGCCAGCCGAAGTGCCGGATCAGCACGCCGCCGAGCGTCGGGCCGAGCGCCATCGCGACGCCGTTGCACGCGGCCCAGATGCCGAGCGCGCGGCCGCGCGCGACCGGATCGCGCCACACGACGCGCACGATCGCAAGCGACGCCGGCAGCAACAACGCCGCGCCGACGCCGGCCAGCGCACGTGCGGCGATCAGCACCGATACCGACGGCGCGAGCGCGCACAGCAACGACGCAAGCGTGAAAACGGCCGTGCCGGCCATGAAGATGCGGCGCCGGCCGTACAGGTCGGCGAGCAGGCCGCCGGTCAGCAGCAGCACCGCGTACGTGAGGTTGTAGCTGTCGACGACCCATTGCAATGCACCGACACCGGCGTGGAAATAGGCGCCGATGGCGCGCGTCGCGAGATTGACGACGGCCGTGTCGACCTGCGCGACGAGTACGGCGAGGCACAGGGTCAGCAGGGTGACGCCGCGTCGTTTGACGGCGCGCTCGGCCAGTGCGGCCAGTTCTCCGGTATGGGCCACGGGCGATGCTCCTCGGGTGTCGGACGTTCGAGCTTAGGGCCCGCCTGCTGACAGCGTGGTGTCAGCAGGCGGGTGCCCCGGGCGCGCGCAATCGACATGCCCGTGCATCCAACGACGAACGGGGCTTGCGCCCCGTTTCCGTTGGTCGGCCGTGCACGACCTCGTCCGCCTACGCCGCCACCTCCCGCGCCCGCACCATCGTCAGCGCCGCATCCTCGATCATGTCCTCCTGCCCGCCGACGAGCCGCTGACGGCCCAGCTCGACGAGGATGTCGCGCGCCGGAATCCCGTACTTCGCTTCCGCACGCTTCGCGAACAGCAGGAACGACGAGTAGACGCCCGCATAGCCGAGCGTCAGCGCGTCGCGGTCGAGACGGATCGGCGCATCCATGATCGGCACGACGAGATCCTCGGCGACGTCGGAAATCGCGAATACGTCGACGCCCGTTTCGATCCCCATCCGGTCGCACACCGCGACGAACACTTCCATCGGCGTGTTGCCCGCGCCGGCGCCGAGGCCGGCCGCCGCCGCGTCGATCCGGTTCGCGCCGGCGGCGACCGCCGCGACCGAATTCGCGACGCCCATCGCGAGGTTGTGGTGGCCGTGGAAGCCGAGCTCCGTCTCCGGCTTCAGCGCGTCGCGCACCTGGCCGATTCGCGCGGTCACGTCGTCGGGCAGCATGTGGCCGGCCGAATCGGTGATGTAGATGCAGTTCGCGCCGTACGACTCCATCAGCTTCGCCTGTACGACGAGCTGTGCCGGCGACGACATGTGCGCCATCATCAGGAAGCCGACCGTGTCGAGCCCGAGCGTGCGTGCGAGGCCGATATGCTGCTCGGACACGTCGGCCTCGGTGCAGTGCGTCGCGACGCGGATCGTGCCGACGCCGAGTGCGTGCGCCATGCGCAGGTGCTCGACGGTGCCGATGCCGGGCAGCAGCAGCGCGGACACCCGGGCCTGTTTCAGCTCCGGAATCACGGCGCTCAGGTACGCCTCGTCGGTGTGCGCGGGAAACCCGTAGTTGACCGACGCGCCGCCGAGGCCGTCGCCGTGCGTGACCTCGATCAGCGGCACGCCGGCCGCGTCGAGCCCGCGCGCGATGTCGCGCATCTGGTCGAGCGTGATCTGGTGGCGCTTCGGGTGCATCCCGTCGCGCAGCGACATGTCGTGGACGGTGATCTTCTTGCCTGCAAGTGACATCGTGTGGCTCCTCGGCTCAAGCGGTGGCGGCCGTCGCGGCCAGCATCTGTTCGGCGAAACGCTCGGCCGTGGCGGCCGCGGCGGCGGTCATGATGTCGAGGTTGCCCGCGTACTTCGGCAGGTAGTCGCCGAGCCCCTCGACTTCCATGAACACCGACACGCGATTGCCGTCGAACACCGGGCCGTTCTTCAACGTGTAGCCGGGCACGTAGCGTTGCACTTCCTTGACCATCGCATGCACGGACGCGGTGATCGCGTCGACGTCGGGCGGCCCGTCGGTCAGGCAGTGGATCGTGTCGCGCATGATCAGCGGCGGCTCGGCCGGGTTGATGACGATGATCGCCTTGCCCTTGCGTGCGCCGCCGACCTGTTCGATCGCGCCGGACGTCGTGCGCGTGAACTCGTCGATGTTCTTGCGCGTGCCGGGGCCGACCGAGCGCGACGACACGGTCGCGACGATCTCGCCGTACGCGACCGGCTGTACGCGCGACACCGCATACACCATCGGAATCGTCGCCTGGCCGCCGCAGGTCACCATGTTCACGTTCGTCTGCGCGCTGTCGAGATGCGCGTCGAGGTTCACCGGCGGCACGCAATACGGCCCGATCGCCGCGGGCGTCAGGTCGATCATCTTCACGCCGAGCGCGGTGAGCTTGTCGGAATTGTCGCGATGCACGTATGCCGACGTCGCGTCGAACGCGATGCGGATCTCGTCGCCGACGACGTGCGGCAGCAGCCCGTCGACCCCCTTGTCGGTGGTTTTCAGGCCGAACTCGCGCGCGCGTGCGAGGCCGTCGGATGCCGGGTCGACGCCGACCATCCACACGGGTTCGAGCACCGGCGAACGGCGCAGCTTGTACAAGAGATCGGTGCCGATGTTGCCCGGCCCGATCAATGCGCATTTGATTTTCTTCATCGGGAGTGTTCCTTTAGATAAAGCGGACGTCGCAGCCGCCGATGCCGGCGATGTGCATCGACAGCGTGTCGCCGGCCGCGACCGGAATCAGTTTCGCGAGCGAGCCGGACAGCACGATCTCGCCGGCAAGCAGCGGCACGTCGTAGGCGGCGAGCGTGTTCGCGAGCCACGCGACCGCATCGGCGGGATGGCCGAGCGCCGCATCGCCGCGACCGCGCGCGACGGGCTCGCCGTTTTTCTCGATCGTCATCTCGCAGGCGGCGAGATCGAGCGTGCGCGGATCGACGCGCGCATCGCCGAGTACGTACACACCGCACGAAGCGTTGTCGGCGACGGTGTCCTCGATCCGGATCGCCCAGTCGCGGATGCGCGAATCGACGATCTCGAAGCAGGGCGCGACGGCGGCCGTCGCGGCGATCACGTCGGTGCGGTCGATGCCGGGGCCGCGCAGGTCGTGCGCGAGGATGAACGCGATCTCGCCCTCGGCGCGCGGCGCGATCAGCGAGTCGGTCGCGATCGCTTCGCCGGCCGCATGGTGCATGCCGGACAGCAGGATGCCGAAATCGGGCTGGCGCACGTTGAGCATGTCCTGCACGGCCTGGCTCGTCACGCCGATCTTCTTGCCGACGACCGCTTCGCCGTGTTCGACGCGGCGTTCGATGAAGCGCTGCTGGATGAGATAGGCATCGTCGAGCGACAGACGGCGCGGGCGGCTCGACAGCGGCGCGACCGGCGCGCGCGCGTGCCACGCGGCGTACAGCTCGTCGCCGAGCGTCGTATGCAGGCGGGAAGACATGAAAGGGCCCTCGAATGGAAAAAGGCCGCCGTCGCGGGCGGCGTCGTGCGCCGGAGCGGGGCTCCGGCGCGTGGAGCGCGGGCAGGCCGCGTCGATCGATCAGTTACCCGAACTACGGATCGCGTCCGGCGAGAAGTACGCTTCGCTGAACTGCGGGCTGTTGTCGAGCTTCGGCATCGGGCCTTCGTTGGTGAGGCGGTCGGCCATGTATGCGCCGGAGATCAGGTCGTGGAAGAACACGACGCCCGGATAGAACGTCTTCGCGTCGTACGCATACAGCGTCGTCGCGACGTTGGTGCGCCACAGCTGTCCGCGCGCGTCGTAGTTGTCGGCGAGCAGCGTCATCCAGGAATCCTCGTCGATGTACAGCACGCGCTTCGCATACTGATGACGGTAGTTGCTCTTCAGCGTCGCCTGCAGCACCCACACGCGATGCAGTTCGTAGCGGATGTACGCCGGGTTTTCATGCCCCTTGGTCAGCAGGTCCGCATACTTGACCGAGCTGTCCATCGCCTTGTAGTTGTCGTACGGCACGTAGATCTCGCGCTTGCCGACGATCTTCCAGTCGTAGCGGTCGCCGGGGCCGTTGTACAGGCGATCGTCGTCGACGGTGCGGAAGCCGCCCGGGCCCTGCGGCTGGTCATAGCCGTATTCCGGCGCCTGGCGCACGCGCCGGGTGCCGGGGTTGTACATCCACGTGCGCGACGCGTTGTCCGCGCCGGCCTTGTCCCAGTTCTGGAAGCCGACGATCAGCGAGCCGCGGTCGGACAGCGGCAGCTCCGTCGCGTTGCGGTAGAACGTGCGGTTGTTCAGGTCATTCTTCACGTCGTACTTGCCGACGTTGCGCGGCGAGTAGATGTCGTAGCGCACCTTGCCCCACGCGATGTTGCCGTCGGAATAGACGACCGCCTGGTCGTAGGTTGCCTGTTCTGCACCGATCGCCGACGACATGCGCTGATTCCACAGCAGCTCGGCCGCCGTCTTCGGGATCGGATAGGGCACCTGCGGCGGCGCGTTGGTCAGCCCGTTCGCGTCGGACGTCATCGTCGAATCGGGCGCGTACGTGCGGATGTCCTTGTAGACGGAATCGGTGTAGCGGAAATCGCGATGACTCGGGTAGACGTTGATCTTGAACGTGGCCGGATAGCGCTTGAACATCGCCTTCTGACCGTCGGTCAGATGCTCCGCATACTGCGCCATGTTGTCCGCGGTGATCGTCGCGATCGGCTTCTCGTTCGCGAACGGATCGGGGTAGCGGCCGCCGCGCTTGTACTGCACGTCGGGCGGCGTGCCGAGCCACTTGCCCGACCACTCCGGCACGCCGTTGTCCTTGCTCGCGGCGCGCAGCGCGCCCATCGGCGTCAGCGGGCCGTCGAGCGCCTTCAGGTCGTCCGGCGTGACCTTCGGGAACGACGCCGTCGCGACGACCGCGCACGCGGCCATCACCGAGGCGCGAAGGAGGGGGAGATGAATGCGTTTCATATCAATCCTCTTGTTGCTGAGTGACGAGCGGCCGGGCCGCTCAGAAGTGATAGGTCGCCGTGGCCAGTACGTAGTCGCGATCCGAGAGTGGACGCGTGACCAGGTTCGGCGAGCCGAGGAACTTGGCATAGACGAGCGACAGCTGCAGGTTGCTCAGGCGCGTGAAGGTCAGCCCGGCCGTCACGCGGTGATCGCCCTGGCCCGTCAGCGAGCCGAGTGCGCCGGCGAGCGGCGACGTGCCCGTCAGGTCGTGCGTGTAGGTCAGCGGCACGTCGAGATCCCAGCCGTTGAACACGTTCTTGTAGCTGAGCGTCCACGCGATCTCCATCGCGAGCGCGTTGCGCGAATTCGACAGCGTGGTCGAGCCGTCGAGCGCCGAGATGCTGCCTGCGTGCACGTACGTGAGTTCGCCGATCAGCGATTGCGAGTTCGCGAGGAAGCTCGGCCCGATCGAGTAGATGCCGGACAGATTGGTCTGCAGCACGTTCGCGCGGGTCGACTGCGGGCCGGTCGCCGTATTGACCAGCACGGCCGCGCCCTGGCGGTACGACACTTCGCCCGCGACGTTCACCGGGCCGACCTGCGTCGAGAAGCTCGCGCCGGTCAGCTTGATGTTGCTGAAATACTTCTGCTGGTACTGCAGCGTCGGGAAGTACGTCGTGACGACGCTCGGGTTCATGTCGTTGTAGTGCAGGTGGTACACGCCGAGCTCGGTGTCGCCGAGTATGCGAAAGCGCGCGCCGATCCCCCACTGGTTGCGTGCGCTCGGCTTGTCGTCCGGGCCGCGCGGAATGATCATCCCGCCCGGGCCGATGATGTATTGCGCGCCGGGGCCCGTGACGTCGGAGTAGCTCCAGTACGTGCCGGGCGCGGTCAGCCGGTTCTGCTGGTACGAGAACTGGTAGTAGCCGAGCAGGCTGAAGTTCGGCGTGATCTGCCACTGCGTCGAGATCTGCGGCACCGGCAGCAGGATGTCCTTGACCTCGGCGCCGGCCATGTACGACTTGGTCGCGTCGGACGGCCCCTGTGCGCCCGCGATGTTCGGGAAGAACAGGCTTTCGCCCCAGGCGACCACCTGATCGCCGACCTTCACGTTCAGGCTCGTCGAACCGAGATGGAACGTGTTGTACGCGTACGCGGCGAGCAGCGTCGTGTGGCCGCCCGACCAGTAGCGCGCGTCGCTCGTGAAGTCGTTGTACTGGCCGGAGTGGTTCACGGTGCCCGGCGCGTCGTTGTAGTTCGGGCGCCGATACGCCTGGTCGTAGAACGTGTCCGCGCGAACGAATATCCCCCAGTCGTCATGCTTCAGGTTCACTTCGCCGAGCAGGCTGACCTGGTTCTCGATCAGCTTGTTCTTCGCGAAGTTGCGATCGCCGTCGTCACCGTTGATGTTCGCCGGCGTCAGCAGATTGCCGCTCGGCGCACGGGTGCGCATGCCGAGGCCGTAACTGAGCGTGAACGTAGAGTCCAGCGTCGTGTCGGCGCCGAGCGCGATCGTGCTGCCGGCGTGTGCGTCCGGAACGGCGCACGTCAGCAGCGCGGCGGCCAGCGTCGACAGCGTGGCGGCGGCCCGCTTGTCGGTACGGCGCGAAATCCGTTGATGCATGGTGTCTCCTCTTGGGGTATCGACGACGGTCGACTCTGTGTGTTGTCGTGAGAGGCAGAGTAGGGAGATCGCGGTAGCAGGGAATCGTCAAAATGAACTAGAGGACTTCCCTAGCATCGGCAACGACCGGCTGCGCACCGTGTGCGTCGCATGGTTCAGCGCGCGTCCGTCCGTGCGGCCGACAGGAACGCGGGCCGTTCGCCGCCGCCGTCGAGTCGCAGGTTCGCGCCCGACGTGTACGACGCGTCGGGCGATGCGAGGAACAGGCAGGCGGCGGCGACGTCGTCGGGTGTCGCGAGCCGGCCGGCGGGAATCGTCGCGCGAATCGCGTCGAGCGCGGCATCGTCGCCGTAGTGGCCTTCGGTCGCCGCGTCGGTCTGCACGAGGCTCGGGCTGATCGCGCACACGCGCACGCGCGGCGCCCACTCGACCGCGAGCGACGTGACCGCGTTGACGAGGCCGGCTTTCGCGGCGCCGTACGCGGCCGTGCCGGGCGACGGTCGCGATGCGCTGACGCTCGCGATGAACAGCATCACGCCGCCCGTGGACTGCGGCTGCATGATCGCGTTCACGCGTTGCGCGAGTTGCAGCGGCGCGATCAGGTTCAGCCGCACGATTGATTCGGTGAAGCGCGGCGACGCATCGGCCGCGAGCGCGAACGGCGAGCCGCCCGCGTTGTTGACGAGCACGTCGAGGCCGCCGGCCATGTCGCGAATCGTCGCGAGCATCGCGTCGACCTGCTCGATGTCGCGCAGGTCGGCCGCGACGAAGGCAGCCGTGCGGCCATTCGCCGACGGCGGCGTATCGGGCGCGCTGCGTCCGCAGACGAACACGCGCGCCCCGGCCGCGAGGAACCGTTCGGCGATGCGCCGCCCGATGCCCTTGGTGCCGCCCGTCACGAGCACCGTCTTGCCGCTGTAGTCGAATCCGTTCATCGTCGCCTCCGTTTCGGTGGACCGATGATAGGAACAAGTGCGCGCGGCTTCGTAGTCTGAAAGGATGATGCCGGCCTGCGCCGGCGGCGCAATCATCGTGGCAGGCATCCATCGAACGACGAAGGAGACAATCCGCGATGACGACCCCCACGACGCCGCCGGCCGGCATCTTCACCGACGTACCGGGCGGCATGCGCCTGCATCATTTCGAGGCGGGCGAGGGCCGGCCGGTGGTGTTCATTCACGGCAGCGGGCCGGGCGCCAGCGGCTTCAGCAACTTCAAGCACAACTATCCGGCGTTCGCGGCGGCCGGCCATCGCGCGATCGTCGTCGACCTGCCCGGCTACGGGCAGTCGTCGAAGCCGTCCGACGTCGCCTATACGCTCGATTTCTTCGTCGGTGCGCTGCATGCGCAACTCGCCGCGCTCGGGATCGGGCCGGCCGTCCTGCTCGGCAATTCGCTCGGCGGCGCGATCGCGCTGAAATACGCACTCGACTACCCGGACGAAGTGGACGGGCTGATCATGATGGCGCCCGGCGGCGTCGAGGATCGCGACACCTATTTCCGGATGGAAGGGATTCAGCGGATGGTGAAGCTGTTCACCCATCGCCAGATGAATGACGACACGATGCGCGAACTGCTGACGCTGCTCGTGCACGATCCGGCGATCGTCACCGACGCGCTCGTCGCCGAGCGGATGAAGGTATGCGTCGAGCAGCCGACCGAAGTGCTGTCGACGATGAGCGTGCCGAACCTGACCGCGGCGCTCGGCGATCTGCGCAGCCCGGTGCTCGGTTTCTGGGGTACGGACGATCGCTTCAATCCGGTCGGCGGCGCGCTGACCTTCCTCGAACGCTGTCGCGATGCGCGCTTCGTGCTGATGAACCGCTGCGGCCATTGGGTGATGGTGGAGCACGCCGATTATTTCAATCGGGAATGCCTCGATTTTCTTGCGGCGCGGAATACGCGATAACGCCGGATGTGCTCGAAGGCGCCCATCCGAATACAAGGAGACGACATGAAACTCATCGAAGAACTGTTCGACCTGCGCGGCAAGGTGGCCGCGATCACCGGCGGCGCGCGCGGTATCGGCGCCGAGACGGCGCGTACGCTGGCCGCGGCCGGCGCGAGCGTCGCGATTCTCGACGTGCTGTCGCAGCCGGCGCAAGCGCTGGTCGAGGACATCCGCGCACAGGGCGGCCAGGCTGCATTCTGGTCGCTCGACGTCACGCACGAGGCGGATGTGGCGCGCGTGTTCGACGAGATCGTCGCGCGCTTCGGGCGCCTCGACGTGCTCGTGAACAACGCGGGCATCGAAGGGCACAACGTGCCGACGCACGAGCTCACGCTCGCGCAATGGCAGCGCGTGCAGGACGTGAACGTCAACGGCGTGTTCCTGTGCACGCGCGCGGCGATTCCGCATATCGACGCAGCCGGCGGCGGATCGATCGTGAACCTGTCGTCGATGTACGGGATCGTCGGCGGCCCCGACGTGCCCGCGTATCACGCGTCGAAGGCCGCGGTGCGGATGATGGCAAAGGTCGACGCGATGCTGTACGCGGCGAAGAACATCCGCGCGAACTCGGTGCATCCCGGCTATATCCGCACGCCGATGCTCGAGGACGCGTTTCGCCAGATGGGCCAGGACCCCGATCGCGCGTTCGAGTACATGCAGACGCACGTGCCGATGGCGAAGATCGGCAATCCGCGCGATATCGCGGCCGGCATCCTGTATCTCGTGTCGCCGGCAGGCCGCTACGTGACGGGCGCGGAGCTCGTGATCGACGGCGGGTTTACCGCGCGCTGATACGGCGCGCTTGCGCAACGGAACAGGAGACAGGCAGTTGAAAGTGCTCGTGGCAGTGAAACGCGTGGTCGACGCGAACGTGAAGGTCGGCGTGAAATCCGACCGGACGGGCGTCGATATCGCGAACGCGAAGATGTCGATGAACCCGTTCGACGAAATCGCGGTGGAAGAAGCGGTGCGGTTGAAGGATGCTGGAGTCGCGACCGAAGTGGTCGCGGTATCGGTGGGTGTCGCGCAGGCGCAGGAAACGCTGCGCACGGCGCTGGCGATCGGCGCGGATCGCGCGATTCTCGTCGAGTCGAATGAAGGCGTCGAACCGCTGGGCGTCGCGAAGGTGTTGAAGGCGCTGGTCGACCGGGAGCAGCCGCAATTGGTGATACTCGGCAAGCAGGCGATCGACGACGATGCGAACCAGACGGGCCAGATGCTCGCCGCGCTGGCCGGTCTGCCGCAGGCGACGTTCGCGTCGAAAGTCGTGATCGCCAACGGCCATGCGACGGTGGCGCGCGAAGTCGACGGCGGCGCGGAAACGCTGTCGCTGACGCTGCCGGCGGTCGTGACGACCGACCTGCGCCTGAACGAGCCGCGCTACGTGACGCTGCCGAACATCATGAAGGCAAAGAAGAAGCCGCTGGAAACGGTGAAGCCGGAAGACCTCGGTGTGGACGTCGCGCCGCGTCTGAAGACGCTGAAGGTGAGCGAGCCGCCGAAGCGCGCGGCCGGCGTGAAGGTGCCGGACGTGCAGACGCTGGTCGGCAAGCTGAAGACCGAAGCCAAGGTGCTGTAACAGGGAACGCAACGAAATGACGATTCTGGTAATGGCCGAGCACGACAACGTGTCGATCAAGGCCGCGACGTTGAATGCGGTGGCCGCGGCACGGGCGCTGGATGCCGCGGGCGTCGGCGATGTTCACGTGCTGGTCGCGGGCCACCACGCGCAAGCGGCGGCCGATGCAGCGGCAAAGATCGCGGGCGTTTCGAAGGTGCTGCTGGCCGATGCGCCGCATCTGGCCGAAGGCCTGGCGGAAAACGTCGAAGCGACCGCGCTGAACATCGCGAAGGACTACTCGCACATCCTCGCGCCGGCCACCGCGTACGGCAAGAACGTCGCGCCGCGTATCGCCGCGAAACTGGATGTCGCACAGATTTCCGAGATCACGGCTGTTGTATCGGCCGACACGTTCGAGCGCCCGATCTACGCGGGCAACGCGATCGCGACCGTGCAGTCGGGCGATCCGGTCAAGGTCGTCACGGTGCGGGCGACCGGCTTCGATCCGGTTTCGGCGGAAGGCGGCAATGCGACGGTCGAGAGGATCGACGCAGCGGCAGACGTCGGCACGTCGCACTTCGTGAGCCGTGAAGTGACGAAACTGGATCGGCCGGAACTCACCAGCGCGAACATCGTCGTGTCGGGCGGCCGCGGACTGGGCAGCGGCGAAAACTACACGAAGGTGCTCGAGCCGCTGGCCGACAAGCTGCAGGCCGCGCTCGGCGCATCGCGCGCGGCAGTCGACGCCGGCTACGTGCCGAACGATTACCAGGTCGGCCAGACCGGCAAGATCGTCGCGCCGCAGCTGTACGTCGCGGTCGGCATTTCGGGTGCGATCCAGCACCTGGCCGGCATGAAGGATTCGAAGGTGATCGTCGCGATCAACAAGGATCCCGAAGCACCGATCTTCAGCGTGGCCGATTACGGTGTCGTCGGCGACCTGTTCACGCTCGTGCCGGAAGCGGTCGCGGCGCTCTGACGATGCCGCTGTTCGAATTCAACGGGATGCGGCCGCGCGTCGATCCGTCCGCGTACCTCGACCCGAGCGCGGTCGTGATCGGCGACGTGACGATCGGCGCGCGCTGCTACATCGGCCCGCATGCGAGCCTGCGCGGCGACTTCGGCGCGATCGTCGTCGAAGACGGCAGCAACGTGCAGGACGGCTGCGTGCTGCACGTCGGGATCGGCGAGACCTGCCGGCTGGGCGTGAACAGCCACATCGGCCACGGCGCGATCGTGCATGGCGCGACGCTGGAGCCGGACACGATGATCGGCATGAATGCGGTCGTGATGGACGGTGCGACGATCGGCGCAACGACGATCGTCGCGGCCTGTGCGTTCGTGAAGGCCGGCTACGACGTGCCGCGCGGCGTGCTGCTGGCGGGCATGCCGGCGCGTGTCGTACGCCGGCTGAGCGGCGCGGAGATCGACGCGAAGGCGAATGGCACGCGGATTTATCAGCAACTGGCGGCGGATTGCCTGAAGACGATCAGGCCGATCGTCGATTGAGTAGGGTGGCGCCGGGAGCCGCCCCGGGATCCATGCGGCGTCGCGCCAGAACGCGCGAAATCCTTCCGCCGTCGCGACGCATGCCGGCTTCCGTCGAGGTTGCGACAATCGATGCGCTTTTACGCATGCGGGTCAATCGGGACGATACCGGATCGATTGCGTCATGCATCGCCATTGGCTTAAGATCGTCGGGAAATCATCCCACGCCTTCAGCGTCAATGAAAAAGAGCATAAGCCTGCGGGTCGCCATCATCGCTTCGGCCGTTGCCGTGTACAGCATCTACATGCATGTCCAGCAGTTGATCAGCGGCTGCATGTGGGTCAGGGGCCATCAGCGCTGCAGTTTCGAAAACAGTACGAATTTCGAGGGCTGGATGGATCTGGACCTGATGATCACCTGCTGCTGGGTCGCCGCGGCCGTGGTCGGGTGGATTTCCGTTGCGCAGGGCACGAAAAAACCGGGTTAGCGGCCCACGCACGTCCTCGTTAAACGGGTACGACATGGCCGCTCGATCGGGCCGAGCCTGTCAATCCGTGACAACGCGCATTCGCTGCCTGGTCGCGACGGCGCACGCGATGCGTTCGAGCCGGACATGAACGCGTGAGTCTGCGCCGGCAGACGCCGTCATCGCGGTCCCCGGCGAGATGGGCGTCAGCGCGCGGGTCGCGCGAGGGGAGGTTCCCGTGCAATTTCCGACAGGATCGGTGGTCGCGCTCAGTTCGGCCGCCGCGACGATGTTCTCGATGGGCATGCTGTTTCTCGGCTACTGGGGGTTGCACGAAGCGCTGCCCTGGCGGTTCGGCGACTACGTCGTGATCGTGCCCGCGCTGGCGGGTTTCGCGTGCCTCGCCAGCGTGCCGTTTCTTGCCACGTCGCCGATGAAAACCCCCGACGACGAGTCGCGAATGTTCGTCGCGCGGCGCGTGTTTCTGTGCGGCGCAGGCGCCGTGTGGTGCGCGATCGTTGCTTCGCTGATCGTGTGAGAACAGGCGGACGAGACGGTTTCCGGCGCAACCCGGCGAACGCATCCTGAAACGTCTTACGTGAGGCCGGAACCCTCGGTTTTCACGCCGCCACGACCGCTTTGCTTTCCCCGATCGCGTGCACTAGATTCGAAGCGTTCGTCTGTTTCAGAGCGCGAGGTGGAGCCATGACGCCGTGGGAAATTCAGGGAACCGAAATGATCAGTTGCAATTGCTCATACGGTTGCCCTTGCCAGTTCAATGCGCTGCCGACCAACGGCAACTGCGAAGCGATGGGGGCGATTTCGATCGACAGCGGCCACTACGGCGACGTGGTGCTCGATGGCGTCAGGATCGCGGTGGTGTTCCAGTGGCCGGGCGCCGTTCACGAAGGCAAGGGCAAGTGCCAACCGATCGTCGACGAGCGTGCCAGTCCGGCACAGCGCGAGGCCGTGCTGAAGATCATGACCGGTCAGGATACCGATCCGTTCGCGACGATGTTTTCGGTGTATGCGTCGACGCTCGAGCACGCGTTCGAGCCGATCTTCACGAAGATCGATTTCGACGTTGACGTCGATGCGCGGCGCGGCCGGATTCACGTGGACGGTGTGTTCGACGCAGCCGGCGAACCCATCCACAATCCGGTGACGGGTGCCGAGCACCGTGTGCGGATCGACCTGCCGCACGGTTTCGAATACGAGCTGGCCGAGATCGGTTCGGGCACGGGGCGCTCGCAGGGCAACATCGCGCTGAATCTCGACGGAACCTATGCGCAATTCGCGCGGCTGCATCTGAACAACCACGGGCTGATTCGGCATCGCGCCGCGGCATGACGCCGTTCGACACCTGGCTCGCCCGCGAGCGCGCCGTCACGCTGATCGGCATGGCCGCGCTCGTCGGCCTGTGCTGGTTCTATCTGTGGACGGGCGCGGGAACCGGCATGTCGGCGCGGGAGATGACGACCGTCGCGCTGTTTCCGCATCGGCTGGCGGACGGCATGGGCAGCATGGATCCGCCTCTACCGACCGTGATCGCGATGTGGTGGGTGATGATGATCGCGATGATGACGCCCGGCGCGGCGCCGCTCGTGATGCTGTACCGGCGCGTGCTACGGCAGCACGGCGACGGGGCGACGGGATCGGCGTTCACGTCGGTGGCGCTGCTGGCCGGCTATCTGACGACGTGGCTCGCGTTCTCGATCGGCGCGGCGCTGCTTCAGGCGCTGCTGCAACCGGCCGGGCTGATCTCCGCGATGATGCTGTGGTCGAAGAGTGCGCGCCTTTCCGCGATCGTGCTGGCGCTGGCCGGGCTTTATCAATTCTCGCCGCTGAAACGCGCGTGCCTGCGGCAATGCCGGGCGCCGGCTGCATTCCTGGTCGCGCACTGGCGCCCGGGCGTCGCCGGCAGTTTCCTGCTGGGCGTGCGGCACGGCATCGTTTGCGTGGGCTGCTGCTGGTTACTGATGGCGCTGCTGTTCGTCGGCGGCGTGATGAACGTGGTGTGGATCGTCGCGTTGTCGCTGTTCGTGTTCGTGGAGAAGGTGCTGCCCGGTGGCGAGCGTATCGGCCGCGTGCTGGGTGTCGTGCTGATCGCGTGGGCCGGTGCGACGTTGATCGTGTGATGCGTGGCGCTGGCTGGCGACGGAAACGCGCTGGCTCGACGGGAGATGCTCGATGAAGACCTGTTTTCGCGCTGTCGTCGTGTCGTGCGCGATGGCGACCATTGCCATGCCGGCGCTCGCCGGCGGCGACATGCCGGGCATGAACGCAGGCGACGCGACCATGTCGGCGTCGAATGCGACGCTGACCGATGCCGAAGTCAAGGCAATCGATGCCGGCCGCAGGCTCGTGACGCTGAAGCACGGCGCGCTCGACAACATCGGCATGCCGCCGATGACGATGGCATTCAAGGCCGGCGACGTGGCGATGATCCCGCCGCTGCATGTGGGCGACAAGGTTCGGGTTCGGGTGGAAAACGTCAACGGCACGCTGACGATCGTGAAGCTGGTGAAGCGGCCGTGACGAGGATGCTGCCGGTTTTTCCCGGTCGGTGCTACGTAACGCGGGGCCGGTGTTACGTCAGCGCGATCGGAATGCCAGGACGGGACGCGCCGCGACGCACGATCCGCACGCGATGTGCCGTGACGCGCAGTGCGGCCCGGACCGCGATCGAAAGGCGATCGTGACAATGTGAAGGAGGCCCACGGAGATGGCACGCTAGATGCTTGTTGACGTGATCGAGCTGAATAGCGAACGGGGGCTTCCATGCACAATCACTTCACCAAGGCGAACGTTTCACTCGCCGCCATTGCCACTGCGTGTGCGCTCGCGGCGTGCGGCGGCGGTGACATTACGGCGCCGACGCTGGCCGGCAACACCATCGGGACGAGTACGAGCGGGACGAACGGAACCGGTGGTACGAGCGGGACCAGCGGCACGAGCGGGACGAGCGGGACGAGCGGGACGAGCGGGACGAGCGGGACGAGCGGCACAAGCGGGACGAGCGGCACCAGTGGCACCAGTGGCACCAGTGGCACGAGCGGCACCAGTGGCACGAGCGGGACCAGTGGCACAAGCGGAACCAGTGGCACAAGCGGAACCAGCGGCACGAGTGGAACCAGCGGTACACCCGGCACCAACGGCATCATCAGTTCCGTCGGCGCAGTCGTGCTGGCCGCGGGCTCGACGCTCGGCGACGTGACACTGCCCGGCGTCGGCAAGACCATGACGGCCGGGCCGGCCGACACGGTCACCGGCGTCGGCACGCTCATCCGCGACACGACGAATGCCGTGAGCAACGGTATCGGCCAGATCGGCTTCACACCGAACCCGGTCGGCACGACGGTGACGGGCCTCGGCACCCTCGTCGGCTCGACCAGCAACCCGGTCAACGGTCTCAGCGAAACGGTGAAGGCGCTCGGCTCCGGCCCGCTGTCGCCGCTCGCGCCGATTACGACGCCCGTCGGCGGTCTACTCGACACGGTGGCCGGCGGCCTGAAGTCGGGCGGCACCATGCTCGGCTCGGCCCTGTCGTCAGGCCCGGTCCAGCAGGCGACGCAGGCGCTCAGCACGGCGATCACGCCGCTCGTGACGACGGCCGGTCAGCTCACGCAGCAGGCCGGCACCGCAACGGGCCTCGGGCAGCCGGTCGCGGGCCTGCTCGGGCAGGTCGGCGGAGCGATCACGTCGGCTGGATGGAAGGTGACGTCCACGTCGCCGCAGCCGATCGTCGGCGCGGTCGGCGGTCTCGTCCGGGCGGTCGGCAACACGGTGACCAATGCGGGCGGCCTCGTGAACCCGAGCGGCCCGAACGGCGCGGTGCCGGTCGCCGGTCTGGTGACGAGCGTGGTCGGCGGCATACCGGCGACCGTGCACGGTGGCGCCGAGACCGGTGCGAGCGGCGGCGGCTCGCCGCTGGGCGCGCTCGCCAACCCGCTCGCGCCGGTGACGTCGCTGGTGGGTGGCCTGCTCGGCGGCGCGGTCGGCAAATAGCCGGCTCGTGCCGATCGCCATGCGGGAACCCGGCCGCATGACCGGAGACGACGGCCATCGGTCGTCTTCGGTCCCGGCCGGGACCGGCGATGGAGCCTGAAACCGCGGCCCGCTACCTGCGCGTGTCGCCGGGCTTCGACGGCGGCCGTGCGAGCCCGCGCGCCGGCAGCGGCGTCGACATCACGATCGACGTGCGCGTTTCGCCGTACAGGTTGATGCGTTCGATCAGTTGTTCGAGATGAGCCATGCTGACGGCGACCAACCGCATCACGTACGAATCCGCCCCCGTCACGTGATGGCATTCGACGACTTCGGGAATCGTCTCCAGCAGCTTCAGGAACTTCGCTTTCGCCGGTTGCTGCACCGTGATGCCGATCAGCGCGCTCACCGGATAGCCTGCCGCGGACGGGTTGATCCGCGCGGTGTAGCCCTCGACCACGCCGGCGGCTTCAAGGCGCTTCACGCGTTCCGTCACCGCCGGCACCGACAGGTGGACCTGGCGCGCGAGCTCCGTATAGCTGATGCGTCCGTTGTCCTGCAACAGCGCCAGTATCTTCCAGTCCAGATCGTCCATCGCGGCGGGCGTTTTTAAGGTGGAGTGCCTATTTTTCCTTAAAAACCGTATTCAGCGGGGGCCGGACTTTCCCTACGATGCCTGTTCGATCCACTGGATGCTGCAAGGAGCAGGCGATGCTGTTCATCAAATCCGTCGTGATGGGGTGGTCGATCGCGGCGCCGGTCGGCCCGATCGGCATGCTGTGCATTCAGCGCAGCCTGAGCCGCGGCTTCCAGGCGGGATTCGCGACGGGCGTCGGCGCCGCATGCGCCGACGCGATTTACGGCCTGCTCGGCGCGCTGGGCGTTGCGGGCCTCGTCACCGCGTTCCCGATGCTGACCGTCGCCCTGAAAATCGGCGGCGGCGCGTTTCTCGTCTGGCTCGCGTGGACCATCGCGCGCCAGGCGCCGGCCGCGCCGGCGGGGCAACGCGAGCTGCCGCGTACGACGGTCCTGCGCGATTTCCTGACGACGTTCGGCCTCACGCTGTCGAACCCGATGACGATCGTGTCGTTCGTCGGGATCTTCGCGGCGCTCGGCCCGCTGCCGGGCACGCAGGAAGGCGCGATGGAGGCCACCGTCGGGTCGATGGTCGCCGGCGTGTTCATCGGTTCGGCCATGTGGTGGCTGTGCCTGAGCGGCGCGAGCGCCGCGCTGCGCACGAAGCTGTCGTTCGGGTTCATGCACGGGCTGTCGCGCGTGTCGGCGGCGATCGTCGCGGGATTCGGCGCGATCCAGCTGGTCGCGGGCGTGCGCGGACTGATCTAGACGCGCGGGGCAGCGCAGCGATCCCGGCCGATGCCGATGTCGTTCCCGGGTGCGGTTCTATTCATCGCCGGCTCCATTCGATGCGTGCAGGTGCGCGTGCACGAAGCGCGCGATTTCCTGGCTCAGCTCGATATCCTCCGGCGCGCCCATGAATCCGCCGTGCGGCATCCCCTCGAACACGTGCAGCTCGGTCGGCACCTGCGCGCGTCGCAACGCGCGATGCAGGCGCACGGCGTTCGACAGGAACAGGTCGCGCGTGCCGCTCTGGATGAAGGTCGGCGGGAAGCCGGCGGCGAAATCGCCGAACAGCGGCGACAGGTACGGATGCGCGAGATCGGCGCCGTTCGCGTAGAGCAGATTGTTCGCCATCAGCGGCCCCGGCAACACGACGTCGACCAGGCGGTTGGTCTCGAAGCTGTCGCCGGATTCGGTCAGGTCGGCTTCCGGAGACAGCAGCACGAGCGCGGCCGGCAGCGGCAGGCCCTCGTCGCGGGCGCGCAGCACCATCGCGGCGGCGAGATTGCCGCCGGCCGAACGGCCGCCGATGACGACGTGTTCCGGTGCGTAGCGCTCCAGCACGTAGGCATAGGTCGCGATGCAGTCGTCGAGCGCGGCCGGATACGGATGCTCGGGCGGCATCCGGTAGTCGACGCCGTAGCAGCGCACGCCGAGCCGGTCGGCCTGCATCTGCGCGCCGGCACGGCACGCGGCGCCACCGCCGACGACCAGCGCGCCGCCGTGCAGGTCGATGGTCGCATAGGCGCTGGAAGCCTCGGCTTCCGGTGTCGCGACATGCACGTCCGCATCGCCGACGCGGATCGTCTCGACGCTCGAACGCAGATAGCCGGCGAGCTGCTCGACCGCGGCCGCGTAATGTGCGTCGGCGCTGGCCTTCACGCGCATCCACGCGTCGATATCGTCCGGGGCCGGCATCACGTGCAACGCGTTCAGCGGCACGCCGTCGTCGCCGGTCAGGCGTTGCAGCGCGGCGCGCGCTTCGTCGCTGATCGAGGTCGGGAAGGGAACGACACGGCTCGGCAGTACGACGCCGTCGGGTTTGTCTTTCATCGCTCGGGTTCCGTTCGGTGCGTCAGGCGGCCGACGGCCAGTGACGCAGCATCACGTCGAGCGCATCGAGGCTGCGCGCCCACGACGCGTCGGAATCCGGCGCGCTGTGCGAGAAGCCGCCGGCGCTTTCGAGCGTCACGTAGCCCATGAAGAAGCCGCCGAGCAGGCGGATCGCATGCGCCTGTTCGGTTTCCGGCAGGTCGTAGCCGCGCAGCACCGCCGACGTCATCCTGACGAGCTGCCCGCCCGCGCTTTCCGCGGCCCGTTCGGCGCTCACCGGATGGCGCGCGGCCGCAAAGCGGCCCGGATGCGCCCGCGCGTAGTCGCGATAGACGTTCGCGAGCGCGGCCAGCGCGTCCTTGCCGGTGCGGCCGGCCAGCGCGTCGGTGGCGCGATCGGCCAGCTCCTGCAGCGCGAACAGCGCGATCCGGCTCTTCAGATCGTCGAAGCTCGGGATATGGGAATACAGGCTCGCCAGCTTGACGTCGAAATGCCGCGCGAGCGCCGCGCCGGTGAGCAGCTCGAAGCCGGTTTCATCGGCGAGCCGCGCGCCGGCTTCGACGAGCTTGTCCACGGTAATGCCGGCACGCGCCATGACGAATGCTATGCGGATTAGTCAAAAAACTAATTCTATTAGGTTTGGCCGCGATGTCAATTTTCCGCGCGTGCCGGCGTGGCGCTTCATGCGGATGCGTGAGCTCGTCAGAACGTATAGCTGACCTTGCCGAACGCGGTGCGCCCGAGCGTGTTGTAGCCGTACGCGGTCATGTACTGCGGGTCGAACAGGTTCGACAGCGACGCCGACACGGTCAGGTGCGAATTGATCCGGTACGACGCGCGCAGGCTCACCGTCAGGTACGACGCCAGATACTGCCGGTTGGCCGGATCGTCGAACGTCGAACCGCCGTACAGCAGCGACGCGCCCGTGCTCAGCGCATGCAGCTTCAATTCGTCCCACGTGTGGTCGACGTTCAGGCTGACCGTCTGGCGCGGCCGGCGGCTGAGCCAGGTCTGGTTGGTCTCGTCCTGCGGATTCAGGATGCCGACCGCGATGCTCACCGGCGTTGAACGGCCGATCGTCCCCTTGTACGACAGGTCGATGCCGCGAATGTGCGAACGGCCGATGTTCATCGGCGAGAACGTTGCCGGGTTGTAGGCGATCAGGTTGTTGACGCGCGTATCGTAGATCGCCGCGGTGAAGGTGCCGTACGCCGTGTTCGCGTCGAGCGCGGCCTCGACCGACGTGCTGCGTTCCGGGCTGAGGCTCGGATTGCCGTAGCCGGGATAGTACAGGTCGTTGAACGTCGGCAGGCGGAATGCATTGCCGTACGACACGCGCGCCGTGTAGACCGGCGTGATCGCCCACGACAGCGCGGCGTTGCCGGTGTTCACCGCTTGCCCGGCGACGATCTCGTGACGACCCGCGACGAACATCGTCACGCTGCCGAGCGTCGCCGACTGGTGCAGCGAGAACGCGGAATCGTTGCGCGTCGGTACGCCACCGGGAATGTCGACCGGCAGGAACGCCTGTTCGCGCGTGAAATCGTAGGCGAGCTTCGATTCGCCCGACAGCGGCAGGCCGAACAGATGAAATCCGTGCGCCTGATGGGTCAGCGACGTCGACGTGCTGATGCGTTGCGAATTGATCTGGTCCGTCGCGAGGGCTGGGTTGTCCGCGTAGATGAACTGGCGGTCGTTCGCATAACCGAACGACTGGTCGAATTGCGTATCGGGCGTGATGTCGAGATGGAACGCGACGCCGGTCGTCAGCTGGTGATCGAGCTCGCGATTCGCGTAGCCGCTGTTGTCGTAGGACAGGTCGGAGCGGTGGTACAGCGCGAACGTCGAGATCGACCAGTTGTCGCGCGCATAGCCGAGCCGCGCGTCGAGATCCTGCGCGTGATACGGATTGCGGCCGTCTTCGTGACCGTAGAAGAACGGCCGCGTCGCGTCGATGCCGGCCGTGTTGTAGTCGTGCAGCCCGAGCGAATAGGTGAGCCCGCCGAGCGCGGCCAGCGGCCCCGTCGACGGCACTGTGCCCGACGTGCGGAACCGCGTGTCGAACGTCTTGTTCGTGCCGCCGCCGAACGACACGGTGGTCTGGTTCGGCTGTTGGGCGGCGCGGCGCGTGAAGAGTTGCACGACGCCGCCCATCGCGTTGTTGCCGAACGACGCGGCGGCCGGCCCGGAGATCACCTCGACGCGCTCGAACGCGTCGGTCGGCAGGTCGGCCCACGGCGCGATGCCGGTGGTCGGCGAGCCGATCCGGATGCCGTCGATGAACACGGCGACCTGGCTCGCCGACGAACCGCGGATGCTGACCGACGCGGACGAGCCGGGCCCGCCGTTCTGCGCGACGGTCACGCCCGGCAGCGTCGCGAGCGCCTGCGTGATGCTCGGGTCGGCCGGCGACAGCCGGTCGAGATCGTCGCGCGTGAGCACCTGGGTCGACGCGTAGCGCCGGTCGAACGATTCGGGCAGGTGCCGCGTGTCGGTCACGCTGATCGTCGGCAGGTCCGCCCCTTCCGCGGGCCCGGCGGGCTGCGCAGGCGCCGTGTCGCCCGCCGCATGGGCGAGCGGGGAAAGCAGCGCGGTGGCGGCGGACGTGGCGAGCAGGTGACGAAGGTTCATGAGACGGCGGGACAAAGCGAGTAGCGGGTACGGCGATCGTGAGCGGAGGGCGGACAAGCAACGGATGCCGACGGCGTGTCGGTGCGACGCTTCCGGCCGGGAAGCGGATTCGGGAACGATGGACATCTGGTGGATCCTGAGGTCGGGTCGTCCATGCAACGGGCGACCACCCGGGGGCGGCGCCTGGCGCATCGGGACACCCCGCCCGGTGCGGCTGCCTGGACCTCGGGTCGATGGCAGGTCTCCTGGCTCGCGGGTCGTCGTCCGTGCGGGCCTTCCCGGTTTCCCAGTGGCATGCGGTGGCACGGATTCGCCGCTCACAGTTGCGGGGGCAGCCGCAGCTTCGAGGCGTTGCCTCGCCTGCGTTCCCTTTTGATCCCGTCTCCGGGAACCATCAGCGCGCAAGGGTAATGGCGTGCGCTCGGGCACGTCAATCGTCCGGCTGCCTGCGGATGCGAAAAAACGTCATTGTCCGGCGTCAGCTTTCCGGATCCTTTCGTTTCATGCGCGCGGGCCGTGCGTCTGGTCTGACGAAACGCGGCGAGCGCGTGCCCTCGAGCCGGAACCGGCTCGGCGCGTTGCGCGGGCCGCGCTTCCCTCGACAGCTTCCCGTTCGAACCTGCCGCTCGCGTGCGCGATCTCGTTCAAACGGGCGAGGCGGAACCCGGGCGCGTATTGCACCGTGTGGATATCGCGGGTTCGAGCTGAACGGCCCGCACTCGATGACAGCAACCATCTTGAGACAGCCCATGTCATGCGCAATTGAAATCCGGCTGCCAACGCTCGCCAGTGCGAGCGATGGCGTTGAGCGTGATGAGCAGCTTGCGCATGCATGCGACGAGGGCGACCTTC
>NZ_JACCQB010000073.1:0-28792 GCF_015712265.1 Burkholderia sp. 9777_1386
GAGCGCGGCCACGATCTGCTCCACCGAATATTGCTTGCGCTTCATCGCCAACCTCCCGTTCCTATTGGGAAAATTGCCTCCGAAACACTAACACTCATTTGTGTCCAGGATTTCTAGAGCAGATCAGAAGGCGCCTTTTCCATGACGATGGCCGCGGACCGCGCTCAGTGCTGCTGCGCGAGACCGATCTTCAGCATGACCTGATCGACGATCTGCTCGGGCGTCAGCTCGATGCTGACCTCGATCGCCTCGTCCGGGCCCGGCTCCTCGAGCGTGTCCAGCTGGCTCTTCAGCAGCGACGGATCGAAGAAATGGCCGGTGCGGCTCTTCAGGCGCTCCTGCAACACTTCGAACGAACCCTTCAGATACACGAACCGCACGTCGGTGTCGGCGCCGCGCAGCACGTCGCGGTACGACCGCTTCAGCGACGAGCACGTGAACACGGCCGTCTCGCCCGCGTGCTGCTTTTCCTCGATGGCCGCGCGAATCGTGCGCAGCCACGGCCAGCGGTCTTCATCGGTCAGCGGAATACCGTGGTGCATCTTTTCCTTGTTCGCCGCGCTGTGAAACGCGTCGCCATCGGTATAGCTGCACGACAGGCGTTCCGCCAGCATTTCGCCGATCAGCGACTTGCCGGCGCCCGACACGCCCATTGCGATCAGAATCATTGACTACCCCTTGTTACAGAACCATGCTCAGCAGCAACGTGAAACTGAGACCGAGCACCGAGATGATGGTTTCAAGCAGCGACCAGGTCTTGAACGTCTGACCCACCGTCATCCCGAAGTATTCCTTGATCAGCCAGAACCCGCCGTCGTTCACGTGCGAGAAGATCAGCGAGCCCGAGCCCGTCGCGAGCACCAGCAGCTCCGGGCTGACCGACGCGCCCGACGCCGCCGCGATCGGCGCGACGATACCGCAGGCCGTCGTCATCGCGACCGTCGCCGAACCCGTCGCGAGACGCATCAGCGCCGCGACGAACCAGCCGAGCAGCAGCGGCGACAGGTGCGCATGCTTGGCGGTCTCGACGATCTGCTGCGAGATCCCGCTGTCGCGCAGGACACCGCCGAAGCCGCCGCCCGCGCCGACGATCAGCGTGATCCCGGCGATCGGCGCCAGGCACTCGCCGCAGAACTTCTGGATCTGGTCGCGGTTGAAGCCCTGCAGCTTGCCGAACGTGAAGAAGCTCACGAGCACGGCGATCAGCAGCGCGACGTCCGAGTTGCCGGCAAAGCGCAGCAGGTTGTTCGGCAGCGACTTCGGTGCGAACACCAGGTCGGCCCAGCTGCCGACGAGCATCAGCACGACGGGCAGCAGGATCGTGAACAGCGTGATGCCGAAGCTCGGCAGTTCGCGCTTGCGGCCATCCGCGTTCGAATCGACGAATTGCGACGCGAGCGGGTTGTTTTCCGGCAGCTTCACGAACTTCGAGATCGTCAGCGCGAACAGCGGGCCCGCGATGATCGCGGTCGGCACGCCGACGACGAGACCGAAGGCGATCGTCTTGCCGATATCGGCGCCGTATTGCTGGACGGCCAGCAGCGCGGCCGGGTGCGGCGGGATCAGCCCGTGCACGACCGACAGGCCGGCCACCATCGGCAGGCCGACGACGAGCAGCGACTTGCCGGTGCGCTTCGCGACGTTGAACGCGATCGGGATCAGCAGCACGAAGCCGACTTCGAAGAACACCGGCAGGCCGACGATGATCGCGACGAACATCATCGCCCAGTGGATGTTCTTTTCACCGAACCAGTCGATCAGCGTGGTCGCGATCCGTTCGGCGCCGCCCGATTCGGCCATCATCTTGCCGAGCATCGTGCCGAGGCCGACGACGATCGCAATGTGGCCGAGCGTGCCGCCGGTGCCCGTTTCGAACGACTTGACGATCTTGTCCATCGGCATGCCGACGACGAGACCGAGGCCGAGCGAGACGATGATCAGCACCAGGAACGGGTAGATCTTGTAGCGCGCGATCATCAGGATCAGCGCGGCAATCGCGATCAGCGTGAATACGAGCAGCATGCTGCCTTGGACGGCCCCCATGTGGCACTCCTCCTAGAATTGTTCGAACCGGGCGAGTCGTTGCGAGTATGCCCGGCTATGCAGGTCTCCGAAACACGGGGGGTACCCACCCCGTCAGGACGCTGAATTTTACTTATCTTTGCGATCCGCGGATAGAACCGGTTCCATCAGCAAAAACCCTCGGTAAAACAAGCACTAACGCTCGCTTTCCGAGGGCTGATTCTTCATTTCATACAAGTATTAACGGGGCAGCTGGCTCGCCGCTTGCGCGAGGCGCGTGACTTCGGCCCAGTCCTGCGCGGCGAGCGCGGCCTTCGGCGTGAGCCACGAGCCGCCGACGCACACGACGTTCGGCAGTTTCAGGAAGTTCGGCGCGGTATCGACCGTGATGCCGCCCGTCGGGCAGAACTTCAGCGCCGGGAACGGACCGTGGAACGCCTGCAGCATCGGCACGCCGCCCGCCTGCTGCGCGGGAAAGAACTTCACGATGTCGTAGCCGAATTCGAGCGCCTGGATGATGTCGCTCGGCGTCATCACGCCCGGCAGCAGCGGCAGGCCCGCGTCGAGCGACGCGAGGTGCAGCTCCTTCGTCAGGCCCGGCGACACGCCGAACGTGGCGCCCGCGCGCTTCGCCTGCGCGCAGTGCTCGGGCTTCGTGATCGTGCCGACGCCGACGACGATGTCGTCCGCGAGCTGGCTCGCGCGCTGGATCGCTTCCAGCCCGGCCGGCGTGCGCAGCGTGATCTCGAGCACCTTCACGCCGCCCGCGTGCAATGCACGCGACACGTTTTCGCCCTGCTCGACCGAGTCGAATGCGAGCACCGGAATGACCGGGCCCAGCTTCACGATTTCAGCAATCGTCTTCATTGAATTGGCTCCTTGAAATTCATGCGGCGACGCTGACGGCGGTTTCGCCGACCAGCGTCCCGAAAACCGATGCGCCCTGCTCGGCCGGCGCCGCGGCCGCGCGGAACACGCCGAACAGTTCGCGCCCGAAACCGACTTCGTTCTCGGCCTGGTGGCGCGGCTGCGCGACCGGGCGTGCGTGCCACTCGGCGTCGTCGACCTCGATGTCGAGCACGCCGGCTTCCGCGTCGATCACGAGCATGTCGCCCGTCTTCACCTTGCCGATCGGGCCGGCCAGCAGCGCCTCCGGCGACACGTGGATCACGGCCGGCACCTTGCCCGACGCACCCGACATGCGGCCGTCGGTGACCAGCGCGACGTGGAAGCCCTGATCCTGCAGCACGCCGAGCAGCGGCGTCAAACGGTGCAGCTCGGGCATGCCGTTGGCGCGCGCGCCCTGGAAGCGCACCACCGCGACGAAATCGCGCTTCAGCTCGCCGCGATCGAACGCTTCCTGCACGGCTTCCTGCGAGTCGAACACGATCGCGGGCGCCGTCACCTTGCGGTGCTCGGGCGCGACCGCCGAGATCTTGATCACGCCGCGACCGAGCCGGCCCTGCATCAGGCGCAGGCCGCCGTCCGGCTGGAACGGCTCGCGAATGCCGCGCAGCACCTTCGTGTCGTGGCTCTCGGCCGCGCCGTCGACCCACGTCAGCTTGCCGTCGATCAGCTTCGGCTCCTTCGTGTAGTGCGCCAGCCCCTTGCCGGCGACCGTCGTCACGTCCTCGTGCAGCAGCCCGCCTTCGAGCAGGTTGCGTACCAGGAACGCGACACCGCCCGCCGCGTGGAAATGGTTCACGTCGGCCTTGCCGTTCGGGTAGATCTTCGCGAGCAGCGGCACGACCGCCGACAGCTCGTCGAAGTCGTTCCAGTCGATCAAGATGCCGGCCGCGCGCGCGATCGCGACGAGGTGCAGCGTGTGGTTGGTCGAGCCGCCCGTCGCGAGCAGCGCGACGATCCCGTTGACAATCGCCTTTTCGTCGATCACATGGCCGATCGGCGTGTAGTGGCCGCGCTCGACGGTCAGGTCGAGTACGCGGCGCGCGGCCTCGGCCGTCAGCGCGGTGCGCAGCGGCGTGTGCGGGTGAACGAAGGCCGAGCCCGGCAGGTGCAGCCCCATCAGCTCCATCAGCATCTGGTTGCTGTTCGCGGTGCCGTAGAACGTGCAGGTGCCGTGGCCGTGATACGCGGCCGATTCGGCTTCGAGCAGCGCGTCGCGGCCGACCTGGCCGGTCGCGAACTGCTGGCGGATCTTCGCCTTGTCGTCGTTCGACAGGCCGCTCGTCATCGGGCCGGCCGGCACGAAGATCGTCGGCAGGTGGCCGAACTGCAGCGCGCCGATCAGGAGGCCCGGCACGATCTTGTCGCAGATGCCGAGGCAGAGCGCCGCGTCGAACATGTTGTGCGTGAGCGCGATCGCCGTGCCCATCGCGATCGCTTCGCGCGAAAACAGCGACAGCTCCATCCCCGGGTTGCCCTGCGTGACGCCGTCGCACATCGCCGGCACGCCGCCCGCGAACTGCGCGACCCCGCCGTTCTCGCGCGCGGCGGCCTTGATGATGTCGGGGAAGTCCTTGTACGGCGCGTGCGCGGACAGCATCTCGTTGTACGAGGACACGATGCCGATGTTCGGCTCGCGGATCGCCTTGATCGCGAACTTGTCGTTACCCTCGAGGCCCGCGAAGCCGTGCGCGAGATTCGCGCACGACAGCGCGCCGCGTGCCGGGAACTTGCCTTGCGCGCCGTCGATGCGCTGCAGATAGGCGGAACGGGTCGATTGGCTGCGGGCGATCACGCGTTCGGTGACCTTCGCCAGAGTGGGGTGCAGCGACGTCATGCTGGGCGCTCCTGTATGCCGGCCGACACCGGCGGTTGGAATCGTGGGGACGGTCGAGCTTCGTCGATCGAACGAAGGCAGTCTAGTAGAAAAACTACAAGCACGCAATGTGGTTTCGCGCTCTCGCAACCGCTATTCCCGCCACCAGCAAGGCTTTAATCAGTGAAAACCCTAATCCACCTTACTCGACCCACGCCGAAACTCCTGCAATATCACTAGTATTTTTATGTAGATTTTCTACAATTCGATTGCGATACACTCCCGCATCCGAACCCGATTTCCACGTGCCGTCCCATGCTGCCCCGCATTGAAGCGATCCGCCCCGAGCTGCGCCCGTCCGAGCGCAAGCTCGCCGACTACATCCTCGCCGCGCCGCGCGAGGTGCTCGACCTCGCGATGACCGAGTTGTCGACCCGCGCCGGCGTCAGCCAGCCGACGATCGCGCGCTTCTGCCAGGCGCTCGGCTGCAGCGGCTTTCGCGAATTCAAGATCCGGCTCGCGCAGAGCGTCGCGCCAGGCGTGTCGTCGGTGTACCGCGACGTCGAGCCCGACGAACCCGCGCCGGGCATCATCGGCAAGGTGTTCGACCGCACGATCGGCGCGCTGATCGAGGTGCGCAACAGCCTGTCGGCGGGCAGCGTCGCCGACGCGATCGCGCTGCTGTCGAACGCGTCGCGGATCGAGTTCTATGGCGCCGGCGGCTCGGGCATCGCCGCGCAGGACATCCAGCACAAGTTCTTCCGGCTCGGCGTGCCGAGCGTCGCGTATTCGGATCCGCACACGTTCTCGATGTCGTCAGCGCTGCTCGGGCCGCACGACGTCGTCGTCGCGATCTCGAACACCGGCCGCACGCGCGACATCGTCGACGCCGCGCGCTCCGCGCTCGCGTGCGGCGCGAAAGTCGTCGCGATCACGCAAAGCCATTCGCCGCTCGCGAAGCTCGCGACGGTCAGCCTCGCGTCGAACGTCGCCGAGGAAACCGACGTGTTCTCGCCGATGACGTCGCGGATGTCGCATCTCGCGATCGGCGACATCCTCGCGGTCGGCGTCGCGCTGTCGCGCGGGCCGGCGCTGATGGAGCGCGTCGGCCGCGCGAAGGAAGCGATCACGCGGCGCCGGATCGACGACCCGACGAAGGAGTAGCGGTCGCGACGACGCCGCGCGTAAACGAACAACGGCGCCCCGAGGGGCGCCGTTGCGCACGATTCGGCGGTGACGTACCGCCGGCCGCGCCGCTCAGAACGGCTTGATCACCACCAGCGCGACCGCCGCGAGCATGCCGAGCACCGGCAGCTCGTTGAACACGCGATACCACTTGTCGGTGCGGCGGTTCTCGCCGCGCTCGAACACCCGCAGCAGGTGCCCGCAATACGCGTGGTAGACGATCAGCAGCAGCACCACGGTCACCTTCGCGTGAATCCAGCCCTGCCCCTGGCCGATGCCGATCACGAGCCACAACCACAGCCCGCACGCGAGCGCCGGCACCGCGATCATCGTCATGAAACGGAACAGCTTGCGCGCCATCAGCAGCAGGCGCCGCACCGCGGCCGGATCGGTCTCCATGGCCAGGTTCACGTAGATGCGCGGCAGGTAGAACAGCCCCGCGAACCACGCGGCGATCAGAACGACATGGAACGTCTTGACCCAGAGCATTGCCATCGGTTGTGCGCCTCGCTGTTGACTTACTGACGGCCTTCGCCGTGCCCGAGCACCACGTACTTCAGCGACGTGAGCCCTTCCAGGCCGACCGGGCCGCGCGCGTGCAGCTTGTCGTTCGAGATGCCGATTTCCGCGCCGAGGCCGAATTCGAAACCGTCCGCGAAGCGCGTCGACGCGTTGACCATCACGCTCGCCGAATCGACTTCGCGCAGGAACCGCATCGCACGGTCGTGATCCTCGGTGACGATCGCGTCCGTGTGATGCGAGCCGTAATGGTTGATGTGCTCGATCGCGGCGTCGAGGCCGTCGACGACCTTGATCGCGAGCACCGGCGCCAGATACTCGGTGTGCCAGTCTGCTTCCGTCGCGTCGACGAGCGGGCCGACGCCCCCGTCGGCGAGCACCGCGCGCGCGGCCGCGTCGACGCGCAGCTCGACCTGCTTGTCGCGATACAGCTTGCCGAGCGGCGGCAGCAGCTTCGCCGCGATGCCGCTCGCGACGAGCAGCGTCTCCATCGTGTTGCAGGTGCCGTAGCGGTGCGTCTTCGCGTTGTCGCAGACGGTCAGCGCCTTGTCGAGATCGGCGCGATCGTCGACGTACACGTGGCAGATGCCGTCGAGATGCTTGATCATCGGCACGCGCGCCTCGTTGATCAGCCGTTCGATCAGGCTCTTGCCGCCGCGCGGCACGATCACGTCGACGTATTCGGTCATCGTGATCAGCTTGCCGACCGCCGCGCGATCGGCCGTCGCGACGACCTGCACCGCGTCCTGCGGGAGGCCTGCCGCCTCGAGCCCTTCGCCGATCAGCTTCGCGAGCGCCGCATTCGATTCGAGCGCTTCGGAGCCGCCGCGCAGGATCGTCGCGTTGCCGGACTTCAGGCACAGCGCGGCCGCGTCGATCGTCACGTTCGGGCGCGACTCGTAGATGATGCCGATCACGCCGAGCGGCACGCGCATCTGGCCGACCTGGATCCCGCTCGGGCGGAACTTGAGGTTACCGATCTCACCGATCGGATCGGCGAGCGACGCAACCTGGCGCAGCCCTTCGACCATCGTCTTCAGCGCCTTGTCCGACAGCGTCAGTCGATCGACGAACGCCGCATCGAGCCCCTTTTCACGGGCACGGGCGACGTCGCGTGCGTTCGCCTCCTTCAGCGCCTGCGCGTCGCGCTCGATCGCGCGGGCCACGGCGTCGAGGGCCGCGTTCTTCGCGGCCGTGCTGGCGCGCGCCATCGCGCGGGAAGCGTGCCGGGCGCGACGGCCCAGGTCGGTCATGTACTGATCGATATCCATCGTGTGACTCGAGAAGCGAGCCGCGCGGAGCGGCATGAATTCGTGGGGAAGCGGGGGACGGCCACCCGGGGACGGCCACCCAGGACGGCCGTCCGGGAGTGACGATTCGCGGGACAACCGTCCGTGCAGGGCAGCGGCCGATATGCCGCGCCAGCTATCGAAGCATTGTAAGCGGGTTGCGCAGCGCGCGCTGAAGGCACGAACGGGACTTAGCGTCGCACGCGACCCGCGGTCGGCGGTCGCTCGCCGCGGGCGCCCGCGACCGTCATCGCGAGCTGGAACAGCCCGTCCCACGGATCGGGCGGCGGTTCGTCCTGCGTGCGGCGGCCCGGCGTGACGGCCGTCAGCCCCTTGACCTGCCGATCGAGCTTCGCGGCGAACGCGAGCGCCTTTTCGAGCACCGCCTCCGACACGCGGTTCAGCGCGGGCGCGATCAGCCGCTCGCGCGGCCCCCACACACGGTTCTCGCGCAGCAGCGTCGCGAGCGGCTTGCCGGCCGTCGTGCCGCGCTTGATCCGCAGCAGCGTGCGCAACTCCTCGACGACGGCCCACATCACGAGCACGATCGCCTCGCCCTCGCCTTTCAGCCCGTCGATCATCCGCGCGAGCCGCGCGGCGTCGCCGGCGAGCATCGCTTCGTTCAGCTTGAACACGTCGTAGCGCGCGACGTTCAGCACCGCGTCGTGCACCTGCTCGAACGACAGCGCGCCCTGCGGATACAGCAGCCCGAGCTTCTGGATTTCCTGGTGCGCGGCGAGCAGGTTGCCCTCGACGCGCTCCGCGATGAACTGCAGCGCGCGCCGCCCGTCCTCGCCGGGCGCGGCGCGCTGGCCCTGCATCGCGAGTCGCTGGCCGATCCAGTTCGGCAGTTGCGCACGGTCGACCGGATCGATCTTCAGCGCGACGCCGCCGTTCTGCAGCGCGGTAAACCATGCGGATTTCTGCGTGGCCGCGTCGAGGCGCGGCAACGTGACGAGCATCAGCGCGTCGGGGTTGGGCGTGGCCGCGAGCGTCTTCAGCGCGTCGGCGCCTTCCTTGCCGGGCTTGCCCGACGGAATGCGCAGTTCGATCAGCTGGCGCTCGCCGAACAGCGACATCGCCTGGGTCGCGCCGAGCAGCACGCTCCAGTCGAAGCCGCGCTCGACCGTATGCACCGACCGCTCGGTGAAGCCGGCCGCGCGTGCGGCCGCACGAATGCGGTCGCACGCTTCCTGCGCGAGCAGCGGCTCGTCGCCGTAGACGGTATAGAGCCCGGCCAACCCCTTCGCGAGGTGCGGCTCCAGCGCATCAAGTCGCAATTGCATCGCTGCGTGCGCCCGCGATCAGAGCGGCGGCGGCGGCAGCGGCGCGCGCGGCGCCACGCCCGGCACCACGTCCTCCGGCGCCGGCGTCAGCGAGTGGACGATCGCGAGGCGCCGCATCAGCTGGTCGACCGCGTCGTTCTGCATGTCGCCGTACAGGATGTCGGCTTCCTGCGCCTTCGCGTTCGTGTACTGGTCGCTGTACGTCATCGCGCGGTTCAGCGCGATCGCGCTCGGCGGGATCAGCACGGTGCCGTCCTTGCTCGTCAGCGTGTAGTTCAGCGTGTAGAACAGCGCGTATTCCTGCGCGGAGCCGTACTTGTTGAGCGTCAGCGTGTTCTGGCCACGCGACTCCCACATGCGCAGCACGGCGTCGGCGTCGTCCGCCGACTTGACGATCTTCGTGTCGCTGCCGGCCTGGACGAGGCGCGTGAGCCGCGCCTCGACGGGCGCCGGCGCACCGGCCACGAACAGGTGCTTGAACGCGTAGTCCTGCTGGCCGCGCAACTGGAAGCCGCATGCCGACAGCGCGACCGCGCTGCCGACGAGCATCAAAAACGATCTGCGGATCACCTTCGCTCCTTCTGGGTACGTCCGACGGCCGGCGGCCGTCAGACGACGATGTTCACGAGGCGGCCCGGCACGACGACGATCTTCTTCGCCGGCTTGCCGTCGCTGAACTTCGCGAATGCCTCGTCGGCGACCGCCGCCGCTTCGATCGCGTCGCGGCTCGCATCCTTCGCGACCTTCAGCGCACCGCGCACCTTGCCGTTCACCTGCAGCACGAGTTCGATCTCGGCCTGCTCGAGCGCGGCCTCGTCGACCTTCGGCCACGGCGCATCGAGCAGCGGGCCGAATTCGTCCGCGTAGCCGAGCGCCTTCCACAGCTCGAACGTGACGTGCGGCACGACCGGGTACAGCACGCGCAGCAGCACGCCGTACGTCTCGCGCAGCACGGCGGGCGTCGCGCCCTTCGCGCCGTCGATTGCGTTCAGCATCTTCATCGCGGCCGACACGACCGTGTTGTACTGCAGGCGCTGGTAGTCGAAATCGGCCTGCTTCAGCACGCTGTAGATCTCGCGGCGCAGCGCCTTGTCGGCGTCGCCGAGCGTCGCTGCGTCGAACCCGGCGCGGGCGGCGAGCGCTTCGCGGTTGCCGTAGCCGAAGCTCCACACGCGGCGCAGGAAGCGGCTCGCGCCTTCGACGCCCGCGCCCGACCACTCGAGTTGCTGCTCGGGCGGTGCCGCGAACATCGTGAACAGGCGCGCGGTATCGGCGCCGTACTGGTCGATCAGCAGTTGCGGATCGACGCCGTTGTTCTTCGACTTCGACATCTTCTCGATGCCGCCGAGCACGACCGGCTGGCCGTCCGCGTTCAGCGTCGCACCGACCGGGCGACCCTTGTCGTCGTGCGTGACCGTCACGTCGAGCGGGTTGTACCAGGTCTTCTTGCCTGCCGCGTCCTCGCGGTAGTACGTCTCGTTCAGCACCATCCCCTGCGTGAGCAGGTTCTTCGCCGGCTCGCCGAACTTCACGAGGCCGAGGTCGCGCATCACCTTGGTCCAGAAACGCGAATACAGCAGGTGCAGGATCGCGTGCTCGATGCCGCCGATGTATTGGTCCATCGGCATCCAGTAATCGGTGCGCGCGTCGACCATGGTCTCGGCGTCCGGCGCCGTGTAGCGCGAGAAGTACCACGACGAATCGACGAAGGTGTCCATCGTGTCGGTTTCGCGCTTCGCCGCCGCGCCGCATGTCGGGCACGTGCAGTTCAGGAACGCTTCGGACTTCGCGAGCGGGTTGCCCGTGCCGTCCGGCACGAGGTCTTCCGGCAGCACGACCGGCAGATCCTGCTCCGGCACCGGCACGTCGCCGCACGACGGGCAGTGGATGATCGGGATCGGCGTGCCCCAGTAGCGCTGGCGCGACACGCCCCAGTCGCGCAGGCGCCACGTGACCTGCTTGTCGCCGAAGCCGCCGGCCTTCAGGTCGGCCGCGACCGCGTCGACCGCTTCCGCGTAGCGCAGGCCGTCGTACTTGCCGCTGTTCACGCAGACCGCGGTTTCCTTGTCGCCGTACCACTCTTGCCATGCGTCGAGCGAGTACGTCTGCCCCTCGCTCGCGATCACCTGCTTGATCGGCAGGTCGTATTTCTTCGCGAACGCGAAATCGCGCTCGTCGTGGCCCGGCACGCCCATCACCGCGCCTTCGCCATAGCTCATCAGCACGTAGTTGCCGATCCACACCTCGACCGGCTCGCCGGTCAGCGGGTGCTTGACCGAGAAGCCGGTCGCGACGCCCTTCTTCTCCATCGTCGCGACGTCGGCTTCGGCAACGCCGCCGCGCTTGCATTCCTCGATGAACGCGAGCAGTTCCGGCTTGTCCTGCGCGAGGCGCGTGGCGAGCGGGTGCTCGGCCGCGATGGCGCAGAACGTGACGCCCATGATCGTGTCGGCGCGCGTCGTGAACACGCGCAGCAGCTTCTGCTCGCCGTCGAGTTCATACGGGAAGCCGAAGTTCACGCCGAAGCTCTTGCCGATCCAGTTCTGCTGCATGATCTTCACGCGCTCGGGCCAGCCGAGGCCGTCGAGATCGTTCAGCAGCTCATCCGCGTACTGCGTGATGCGCAGGTAGTACATGGGGATCTCGCGCTTCTCGACGAGCGCGCCCGAGCGCCAGCCGCGGCCGTCGATCACCTGCTCGTTCGCGAGCACGGTCTGGTCGACCGGGTCCCAGTTCACGGTGCCCGTCTTCTTGTACGCGATGCCCTTCTCGAGCATCTTCAGGAACAGCCACTGGTTCCACTTGTAGTAGTCAGGCTTGCACGTCGCGATTTCGCGCGACCAGTCGATCGCGAGACCCATCGACTGCATCTGGCCCTTCATGTAGTCGATGTTGTCGTAGGTCCACTTCGCGGGCGGCACGCCGTTCGCCATCGCGGCGTTCTCGGCCGGCATCCCGAACGCGTCCCAGCCCATCGGCATCAGCGTGTTGTAGCCGTTCATCCGCAGATAGCGGTACATCACGTCGTTGATCGTGTAGTTGCGCACGTGACCCATGTGCAGCTTGCCGGACGGGTACGGCAGCATCGATACGCAGTAGAACTTCGGCTTCTGCGAATCTTCCTTCGTCTTGTAGGCATCGGCTGCGCGCCAGTCGCCCTGGGCGGCGGCTTCGACGTCGGCGGGTACGTATCTCTCGTGCATGGTGTGGTTCGGGCTAGGCTTTAAGCGGCGCGACGGCTCGCGCGCAGGATTGGATCGAAAATCGTGCGTGCCCGGCGCGGGAACGGGCTGACCGGTTCCGCGCCGGGAAAAACGTCGATTATACCGCCCGTGCGGGCCCGCACGGCCGGTCGCGCGGGCCAGGGCCCGTTCACGCCAATAACGGGCTTGCGCCGGCCCCCGGAATGAATTTTTCCAAACCGGGGAGCGCGCGCCGGGGCCCGCAGCGACGGCGTATCAGGGTTTCGCGCCGGCGGCGGCCGGCGCGGCCGCGCTCCCGGCCGGCGGCACGTCGGTCACGAAGCCGATCCGCGTGAGGCCCGCGGCCTGCGCGGCGCCCATCACCTGCGCGATCACGTCGTAGCGCGTCGCGCGCGACGCACGCAGCCGCAGTTCGGGCGGCGCGGCGCCCGCGGCGGCGGCCTTGAACCGCGCCGGCAGCGCGTCGAGCGCCACGGGCGCGTCGTCCCAGTAGAGCTTGCCCGCGTCGTCGATCGACAGGGTGACGGACTGCGGCGTGTCGCGCGCGACGCTGGCCGCGACCTTCGGCAGGTCGAGCCGGATCGCGTGCGTCATCAGCGGCGCGGTGATGATGAAGATGACGAGCAGCACGAGCATCACGTCGATCAGCGGCGTCATGTTGATTTCCGCCATCGGCGCGGACGTCTTGTGGTGCTCGAGCCCGCCGAATGCCATGGTCGTTCCTCCGGAACCGGCGCGTCAGGCGCCCTGCGCGCACACGAAGACGTGCAGATCGCGCGCGAAGCCGTCGAGTTCCTCGGCGAGCTGCCGGACGAGCCGGCCGAGGATGTTGTACGCGAGCACCGCGGGAATCGCGACGACCAGCCCGAACGCGGTCATGATCAGCGCCTCGCCGACCGGCCCCGCGACGTTCTCGATCTGCGCCTGCCCGCTCGCGGCGATGCTGCCGAGCGCGTGATAGATGCCCCACACGGTGCCGAGCAGCCCGACGAACGGCGCGGTGCTGCCGATCGACGCGAGCAGCACCTGGCCGAATTCGAGACGCCGCTGCGAGCGCAGCATCGCGTGACGCAACGCGCGCAGCACGCGTTCGCTGCGCTCGACACGCGCGGCCAGCGCGGCCGGGTCGTGGTCGTCGGCCGCATCGCGCGCGGCTTCGGCGAGCGGCACGAACACGCGCTCGCGATCGGCGCCGGCCAGCGCGGCGATGCCCGCGTCGAGCGACGGCGCGCGCCAGAACGCGGCGAGCGCGCGCGGCCCCTGCCGCTTCGCGCGGACCAGCAGCCAGGCTTTCATGAAGAGGAAGCACCAGCTGGCGACGGACATCGCCAGCAGCACATAGGAGACGGCGTGCGTGATCGCATCGCCGCTTTCGAGGTAGTGGACAACGCCGGTGGGAATCGCCATCGGAGTTTCCTCGCGGTGTCAGCGCAGGCCGAGCACGTCCTGCATGTCGAACAAGCCGGCGCCGCGCGCCGACAGGAAGCGGACCGCACGCAACGCGCCCTGCGCGTACGACACGCGGCTCGACGACTTGTGCGTGATCTCGATGCGCTCGCCGATCCCGGCGAACAGCACGGTGTGATCGCCGACGATGTCGCCGCCGCGCACCGCGGCAAAGCCGATCGACGACGGATCGCGCTCGCCCGTCACGCCGTGGCGGCCGTACACCGCGCAGTCGTCGAGCGAGCGGCCGAGCGCGCCGGCGACGGCTTCGCCCATCATCAGCGCGGTGCCCGACGGCGCGTCGACCTTGTGGCGGTGATGCGCTTCGATGATCTCGATGTCGTAGCCGTGCGAGAAATGCTTCGCCGCGAATTCGAGCAACTTCAGCGTGACGTTCACGCCGACGCTCATGTTCGCCGCGAACACGATGCCGATCTTGCCCGCCGCGGCTTGCAGCTCGGCCTTCTGCTCGGCGGTGAAGCCGGTCGTGCCGATCACGAGCTTCACGTCGTGGCGCAGCGCGGCCGCAATATGGGCCATCGTGCCTTCCGGACGCGTGAAATCGATCAGGTACTCGGCCTGCGCGAACACGGCGTCGAGATCGTCGGTCAGCTTGATCCCGGTGTCCTTGCCGAGGAACGCACCGGCGTCCTGGCCGAGGAACGGCGAACCGGCGCGGTCGAGCGCGCCGACGAGCTGCGCGTCGGCATCGTTGAGAACGGCTTCGATCAGCATCCGGCCCATTCGGCCCGATGCGCCGGCAATCGCAATCTTCATGGCTTTCTACACGACAGGTCTAAAGGCGGGCGGCGCATGCCGCCCCGTTTCCGCACGCCGGCCGCTTACGGCGCCGGTGCGGTGAGCGGCTGGTTCTGCAGGTTGTCCGAGCCTTGCGGGCCGACGGGCGGCGACGCCTCGTTCGACACGTTCGGCGGCGGCGGACGGTGGAACTGGAACTGCGGCTGGATCGCCGGCGCGGCGCCCGGCGGCTGGCCGCCCGGCACCGGCGCGCCGCCCGAGGCCTGCGCGGCCGGCGTGAACCGGCGCGAACCCGAACCCTGGCCCGACACCTGGTTGGTCGCGCGGTTCGCCGCGCGCGCCGCCTGGGCGTTCGCATCCTGGTCGACCGCCGCGCCGGATGCCGGCACGGTGGCCGGGCTCGCCGCAGCGGCAGCCTGCGCGGCGCTCGCGGCGGCCGCGGCTTCGGAAGCCTTCTTCGCCGCGGCAGCGGCCTTCGCCTTCTTGCCGCCGCGGTCGCCGTCGATGTCGGCCAGCAGGTCGAGCTCGGACGGCAGGTTGTCGGCGCCGGTCCAGCTCGTGACGCGATCGCCCGAGAAGTTGACCACGAGGTCGCGCTGCTGGACGATCGACGTCGAGCCGCGCTTGAAGTAGAAGAGATAATCCCAGCGATCCGCGTGGAACATGTCCGCCAGCAGCGGTGTCCCGAGCAGCGCGCGGACCTGCTCGCGCGTCATGCCGGCCTGCAACTGTGCGGCTTTCTCCTGCGACACGAAGTTGCCCTGCACGACGGTGATCCGATACGGCGTGATGCTCTGCGCAATGCGCTGCGTCACGCTGTCGTACGACGAACAACCCGCCAGCGCGACAACGGCGGCGGCAGCGATGATGGCACTCCGCATGCGACTCCTCTGAAAGTGCGAAAGCGATTCTGGGATCATTTCCTTCACCGTGCTGGCCCGCGTGCAGGCCGCGCGTATATCTGGAACGGCGAAAAGCCGGTAACATTGAAGCCCTGCATTGTACTCTAGGGATGCCTAGCCATGACCAATCCGACGGATCTCAAGAATATCGGGCTAAAGGCCACCCTACCGCGCCTCAAGATTCTCGAGATCTTCCAGCAGAGCCCCGTGCGCCACCTGACGGCCGAAGACGTCTACCGCAACCTGCTCAACGAGCAGCTCGACATCGGGCTCGCCACCGTCTATCGCGTGCTCACGCAGTTCGAGCAGGCCGGCCTGCTGTCGCGCAGCAACTTCGAATCCGGCAAGGCGGTGTTCGAGCTGAACGAAGGTTCGCACCACGACCACCTCGTGTGCCTCGATTGCGGCCGCGTCGAGGAATTCTTCGACGCCGAGATCGAGAGCCGCCAGCAGGCGATCGCGAAGGAACGCGGCTTCCGGCTCCAGGAGCACTCGCTCGCGATGTACGGTTCGTGCACGACCGAGAACTGCCCGCACCGCAAGCACTGAAGCGCGCCACCCGCGCACGCAAGACGGCCCGGCCGGCATCTCGCCGCCCGGGCCGTCCGCTTTTTCGGGGAATGGTGCTGCGCGCCCGGAAGGCTTACGAAAGCCCTTCGGCGCCCGCGCGGGCCGGCTCGAACTCGAGCGCCCACGCGCATTCCAGCGGGATCTCGTCGCAATTCGGCTGCGGCCCGCCGCGATCGACGATCACGAAATCGCTGACCGCGTCGAGCGCGAGCAGCGGATGGTGCCAGACGCCCTTCGCATAATTGACGCCCTGCCAGCCCTCGGCCAGGAACGCGCGCATCGCGTCGGGCCGGAATTCGCCGGCCGGCGCGACGACGATCGCGTAGCGCGACACCGCCGCGAGCGGGATGAACGCCTGGCTGCCGTGCGGATGACGCTCCATCAGCGTGATCGCGACCGGCACCGCGCGCGGCTGCGCGCGAAACACGCTGACGAGCGGCCGGCCGCCGTCCGCGCAGACGTCGATCGTCGCGAGATCGTGAAAGCGCTCGGTCGTGCCGCCGTTGATCGGGAAATGCCGCGCGCCTTCGAGCGCGATCACGTCGCCGAACGGCGCGAACGCTTCGCGGGTCAGGCGCTCGACGCGCAGGATCGGGGTTCCGCTCATGCCGCTGCCCTCCTTCAAGCCGGCTCGCCCCACAGACGCAGGCGCGACACGCCGCCGTCCGGGAAGATGTTGAACCGCACGTGCGTGACGGGGCCGAGCGCCGCGAGCTGGTCGAACGTGTGCACGTGATCCATCTGCAGCTTCTGCTCGCCGAGCAGTTCGGCCCAGAACATCGCCTGCGTGACGAGCGAATCGTCGGTGCCGCCCGTGACGTGCGCGGCCTGCAGCGAGCAGCGATCGGGGAAATTGCCCTTGAAGAACGCCGTGTCGACCTCGACGCGCCGGATGATGCCCGGCCGCGCGAGCGCGACGATCGCCCAGTCGTTGCCGGGCTCGCGGCGGCGCCGCGTTTCCCAGCCGTCGCCCATGTTCGCGCCGCGCCCCGGCATCAGCATCTGCGAGGCCGGGCCGAAGTGCTGGTTGTTCGCGGCCACCAGATAACCGCCGTTCTCGATCGCCGCGAGATCGACCAGCTCGCCGGCCGGCACGTGACGCCAGTCGCGCTGCGGCTGGCCGTACACGCGCAGCCGCGCGAGCCCGCCGTCCGGATACAGGTTCACGCGCAGGTGCGTGACCGGCCGCGCATCGTCGACGCTCACGTAGTGATGCGAGTTGCCCTGCAGCGTCGTCGCGGGGACGATGGTGCGCCACTCGGCGTCGTCGGGCGGCGTGTCGCCGTCCACCGCGCAGGCCTCGATCGACGCGGCCGGCGGAAAGTTGCCGGTGAAGTGGCTCGTATCGAGATCGACGCCAAAGATCACGCCCGGCCGCGCGAGGCGCACCACGCAGAAATCGTGGCCAGTCGTGCGCTTGCGGCGCGTTTCCCAGCCGTCCATCCACTTGCCGTGGTCGTCGTACTTGCCGGGAATGAACACGGCCGGCTCCGGATTCAGCATGCGCTCCTTCGGCGCGAAGAATTCGTCGCTGGCGAACAGCGCCTGCGCCCCGAGGCGCGGGTCGGCGAGGTTCATGTAGCGCCGCGTGAAAGCCGGCGCGTTCGGATCGAGAATGGGGGCTGCCATGTCGTCTCCATCATGTTGAGAAGCGCCGGCACGTCATCGCACCGGTCGCATGAAGTTCGGTCGCGCGGGGCGGCCAGGGGCGCCGCGCCGCGCGGGAGTCGCGTTCAGAGCGCGTGGGCCTGGTCGCCTGCGACCGGTGCGGCGCTGCCCGGCGCGTCGGCCACGTAGCGCAGCTCGCGGTTCAGCACGCGTTTCGCGCGGGCGCGGTCGATGTCGTTCTCCCACACCGCGACGACGACCGTCGCGACGCAGTTGCCGATCAGGTTGGTCAGCGCGCGGGCGATGCCGACGAACCAGTCGACCGGCAGGATCAGCACGAGGCCGAGCACCGGAATCGCGGGAATCGCCGACAGCGTCGCCGCGAGGATCACGATCGCCGAGCCGGGGATGCCGTGCGCGCCCTTCGACGTGACGAGCGACACGAGCAGCACGACGATCAGGTCGTGCGTGGACAGCGGCGTGTTGGTGGCCTGTGCGATGAACAGCACGGCGAGCGTCAGGTAGATCGAGAAGCCGTCGAGGTTGAACGAATAGCCGGTCGGGATCACGAGGCCGACGGTCGAATCCTTGATGCCCATGTATTCGAGCTTGCTCATCACCTGCGGCAGCACCGCGTCCGACGACGCCGTGCCGAGCACGATCGACAGTTCCTCGCGCAGGTAGCGGATCAGCTTGAACACCGAGAAGCCCGCGAGCCGCATCACCGCACCGAGCACGACCGTGACGAACACGAAGCAGCTCAGGTAGAACACCGCGACCAGGTAGCCGAGCTGCTTGAGCGACGCGACGCCGTACTTGCCGGTCGTGAACGCGATCGCGCCGAGCACGCCGAGCGGCGCGAGCTTGATGATGAAGCCGATGATCCGGAAGAACACGTGCGACAGTTCCTCGATCAGCGAATTGACGCGTTGCGCCTTGTCGCCGAGCAGCGACAGCGCGGAGCCGAACAGCACCGCGAACACGAGGATCTGCAGGATGTCGCCCTTCGCGAACGCGTCGATCGCGGTCTCGGGGATGATCTTCATCAGGTAGCCGGCCGTGTCCTTCAGGCTTTCGGCGTTCTTCGCGTACGTCGACAGCGACGCCGCGTCGAGCGAGCGCAGGTCGATGTTCATCCCGACGCCCGGGCGCGTGAGCCACGCGAGCACGAGCCCGATGCCGAGCGCGAGCGTCGTCATCACCTCGAAGTAGACGACGGCTTTCAGGCCGACCCGGCCGACCTTCTTCAGGTCGCCCGCATTGGCCATCCCGCTGACCACGACGCAGAACACGATCGGGCCGATGACCATCTTGATGAGCTTCAGGAAGCCGTCGCCGAGCGGTCGCAGCGACTCGGCGAAATGCGGGAAGAACGCGCCTAGCGCGACCCCCAGGATCAATGCGACGACTACCCGGCCAAACAGCGAATTGAGGAATTTCGACACGGCGCTCTCCCGATCCAACGGTTGCAGTTTCGTCTGTTCATACTGGTAAGACCAGTGATGTTATGGTGGATAGTAGGAAGCCGATATAGTGGCGTCAAGGACGGACAAAATAGGGATTTCCCGCCCCTGTACACGCACCGCCGGCGCATCGGAAAGGGGCGGATCGTGGCTTTCCCGTAGGGCCGTCGTGCACCGCCCGCGTGCGGATTACAATGCCGGTCAGACCGGCCATCGTTCACATCATGAAAAATGTTCCGCATACCGTGACCGACGCCGCCATCGCGACGATCCGCGACCGGATCGAGGCAGGCGTGTATCCGGTCGGCAGCCTGCTGCCGGCCCAGCGCCAGCTCTCCGAGGAGCTGGAGATCAGCCGCGCGTCGCTGCGCGAGGCGCTGTCGACGCTCGAGGCGCTCGGGATGCTACGCATCCGCGCGGGCAAGGGCGTGTACGTCGAAAGCGCGCAGGCGTCGGCCGCGCATCCGTGGCAATTCGCCGAGCAGTCGTCGCCGCCCGATACCTACCAGATGCGCTATGCGCTCGAAGGGTTCGCCGCGCGAATGGCCGCGCACGTGGTCAGCGATGCCGACATCGCGTGGTTCGAGGACAACCTCGCCGACCTGCACGTCGCGCTGACCGAAAGCGCGCTCGACGAGGCGTCGCGGCTCGATTTCGACTTCCACATGCGGATCATCCATCTGGCCGGCAACGCGGCGATCGAGTCCATCCTGCGCAGCAGCGCGGACATCATGAAGGAAAGCCAGCGCATGCCGTTCTACCGGCGCGAGCTGCTGCTGTCGACGTGGCACGAGCACCGCGCGATCGTCGACGCGCTGATCGCGCGCGATGCGGCGGCCGCCGGCACCGCGATCGAAACGCACATCGCGAACGCCGCGCAGCGCGCGGGCATCTTCTTCCCGACGCCCGGCGCGTAATCCCCCCGCGCCGCCGCCCGGCCGGTCCGGTCACCGTTCCGACCGATCGCGATACGCGCGCACGCAGTCGATGAACGCGCGGGCCGCGACGCTGCGGTATGCGCCCTTGCGCGTGAGCAGCGCGGCCGTGCGCGTCGGCAGCGGCGGATCGATCTCCAGCGCGCACAGGTCGCCGCTCTCGCGCGCGACCGCGTCGGGCAGCACCGTCGCGAGCCGGCCGCGCCGCACGAGCTCCAGCACCGCGCTGACCGTATTCGTCTCGATCGCGATCAACGGTCGCGCGTCGTGCTCGACGAAATACCGGTCGATCCGCTCGCGCGTCGCGAACGCACGGCTCAGCAGCACCAGCGGCTCGCCGCCGAGTTCGGCCGGCGTGAGCGCGCGGCGATGGCGCGCGAGCCGATGCGTGCGGCCCGTCACCAGCGCGAGCGGCTCGTCCCACAGCGGCAGCGCGTCGATGTCCGGCGCGCGCGGCGGCATGAACGCGAAACCGGCGTCGAGCCGGTCGTCGGCGAGCAGCGCCTCGATGCGTTCCTGCGGCATCGCGTCGATCGTCAGCGCGACGTTCGGATGGTCGGCATGGAACGCGTCGATCAGCGAGCCGCTCAGGTAGGCCGCGAAAGTCGGCATCATCGCGAGCCGCAGCGAACCGCGGCCGAGATCCGCGACATCGTGCAGCGCGCGCTGCCCGGTATCGAGCTCGTGCAGCGCCGCGCGCGCATGGCGCGCATAGACCTCGCCGAATTCGGTGAGCCGCACCGTGCGGCCCGAGCGGTCGAACAGCTGCACGCCGAGCGTTTCCTCGAGCTGGCGGACCTGCTGCGACAGCGTCGGCTGCGACACGTGCAGCGCGTCGGCCGCGCGCGTGAAACTGCGCTGCTCGGCGACGGCCAGGAAATAGCGGATGTGGCGGAGAAGCATCGCGGCCAACGTATTGGTTTTGCCAATAGAGACCATAACGATCCAGTCTTGGACGCTATGGGTCGATTCCCGCATCATACGCACATCCGCTTCCGCGCACCGCCGCTGCCGGCGCACCGGAGCGGCACGCCCGGGCCTGCCCTGCCGCCCGCCGCACGACGATCCGCCGGCCGCCCGATCCGGGCCCGGCCGCGATCCGCCCGGCGCGCATCGGCTCACCGCCGATCCGTCGACGCCGGCCCCGATTTCCGTCACCCCGCGCAGCCGACGGCCCCGTGCCGCCGGCCGGCGCCGCCGTTTTTCGCGATCATGGAACCGCATCACGACAACCACCCTCCCCTCACCCGCGGCATGACGCTGCTGTTCGCGTGCGCGTGCGGCATCGTCATCGGCAACATCTACTACGCGCAGCCGCTGCTCGCCGCGATCGCGCACAGCTTCGGGCGCGCGCCGACCGAGCTCGGCTATCTCGTCACGCTGACGCAGCTCGGCTATGCGGCCAGCCTGCTGCTGATCGTGCCGCTCGGCGATGCGGTCAATCGCCATACGCTGATCGTGCGGTTGCTGATGCTGAACGTCGTCGCGCTGGTCGCGGTCACGTTCAGCACCAACTTCACGATGTTCGTCGTCGCGAACGTCGCGGTCGGCTTCGTCACCTGTTCGACGCAGCTGCTCGTGCCGTTCGCGGCGTCGCTCGCCGATGCGCGCTCGCGCGGCCGCGCGGTCGGCACCGTGATGAGCGGGCTCCTGCTCGGCATCCTGCTCGCGCGCGTCGCGGCCGGCGCGATCGCCGACGGGTTCGGCTGGCGCGCGGTGTACGGCATCGCCGCGGTGCTGGTGCTCGCGCTGACCGCAGTGCTCGCCGTGAAGCTGCCGAAGGATCGGCGCGACGCGCGGCTCGACTATGCGGCGCTGATGAAGTCGCTCGTCGCGCTGGTGCGCGCGCAGCCGCTGATCGCGCTGCGCTCGACCTACGGCGCGCTCGTGTTCGCGTGCTTCAGCCTGCTGTGGACGGGTCTCACGTTCCTGCTGAGCCAGCCGCCGTACAGCTATTCCGAAGGACAGATCGGCCTGTTCGGCATCGTCGGCGCAGTCGGTGCGCTCGCGGCGACGTCGGCCGGCCGGCTGGTCGATCGCGGCCACGGCAATGCCGCCACCGGCCTGTTCGCGGCGGCCGTGCTCGGCGCGTTCGCGCTGATCGCGACCGGCGCGCATTCGCTCGCGGCGCTGATCGCCGGCATCCTGCTGCTCGACGTCGGCGTGCAGGGCATGCACATCTCGAACCAGAGCGTGATCTATGCGCTGGCCGGCCATGCGCGCAGCCGCGTGACGACGATCTACCTGACGAGCTACTTCATCGGCGGCGCGCTCGGCTCGTTCGCGGCGAGCGTCGCGTACGGCCTCGACGGCTGGCGCGGCGTGTGCATCGCGGGTGCCGCGCTATCGGGTGTGCTGATCGCGCTGTGGCTCGCGTCGCAACGCGTCGGTTCGCGGCAGGTCACGCAATGAGGCGGTAGAGCGGCAATCCAGCAATTCGTTTGCGCCGCACGACGAAAAAGGCACGCGCCGCGCATCGCGGGCGTGCCTTTTTGCCAGGGGCGTCACTGCCGTCTCGACGCGCCAGCGCCGCACCGTCACGCGGCCTCGTTCGCGAAATCGATCAGCACCTTCATCGCCCGCTGGCGGTCGCCTGCCAGTTCGAATGCGAGGTTCGCGTCGCGCATCGGGAACACGCGCGTGACGGCCGGCCGCAGGTCGACGCGCCCCGCGTTGATCAACTGCACCGCCAGCGCGAATTCCGCGTGGAAGCGGAACGAGCCGCAGATCGACAGCTCCTTCGCGACCACGACGTTCTGCGGCAGGCTCACGTCGCCGCCGAGCCCGAGCTGCACGACGATGCCGCGCGGGCGCATCACGTCCAGCCCGTCGCGCAGCGCGCGCGCATTGCCCGAACACTCGATCATCACGTCGAACGTGCCCTTGCCGGCGCCGTAGCGCTCGACCCAGCCGGCATCGGCCGCCGCATTGATCGTGCGGTCCGCGCCGAGCGCGCTCGCGATTTCCAGCGGCGCGTCGACGACGTCGGTCGCGACGATCTCCGCCGCGCCGTGCACGCGCGCCGCCGCGACCGCCAGCACGCCGATCGGCCCGCACCCCGATACGAGCACGCGCTTGCCGATCAGCGGGCCTGCCCGCGACACCGCATGCAGCCCGACCGCGAACGGCTCGGCGAGCGCCGCGAGCGACAGCGGCACGTGATCGGCGACCTTCACGCACTGCACCGCGTCGCACACGAGCGCGTTGCGGAACGCGCCCTGCACGTGGGGCATCCGCATCGCGCTGCCGTAGAAACGCATGTCGAGACACTGGTTCGGCAGCCCTTCGAGACAGTAGCGGCACACACCGCACGGCCGGCTCGGATTGACCGCGACGCGATCGCCGACCTTCACCGACGTCACGTCCGGCGCCACTGCCGCGACCGTGCCCGCGACCTCGTGGCCGAGCACCATCGGCTGCTGCAACCGGATCGCGCCGAAGCCGCCATGCCGGAAGTAATGCAGGTCCGAGCCGCAGATGCCGCCCATCGCGACGTCGACACGCACCTGGCCCGGGCCGATCTCGCCCGCGTCCTGCTCCTCGACCCGCAGGTCGTTCGGCCCGTGGATCACCACACACATGCAACGCAACCGCATGACGCGCTCCTGGTTAGACGGCACTGGTCAGCCCGCCGTCGACGAACAGCGTCTGGCCGTTCACGAAATCGGACGCGGCCGACGCGAGGAAGATCGCCGCGCCGCACAGCTCGTCGACCTGCCCCCAGCGGCCGGCCGGCGTGCGCTTGCACAGCCAGTCAGAAAACGCCGCGTCGTCGACCAGCGCGCGATTCAGTTCGGTTTCGAAATAGCCGGGCGCGAGGCCGTTCGCCTGGATGCCGTGGCGCGCCCAGTCGGCGCACATCCCTTTGGTCAGCATCCGCACCGCGCCCTTGGTCGCCGCATACGGTGCGATCGTGGGCCGGGCGAGTTCGCTCTGCACCGAGCAGATGTTGATGATCTTGCCGTGGCCACGCGCAATCATGTGCCGCGCGACGGCCTGCGCGACGTTGAACACGCCGTCGAGATTCACGCGCATCAGCGCATGCCAGTCGTCCGGGTCGAAAGCGTCGAGCGGCGCGCGGCGCTGGATGCCCGCGTTGTTCACGAGGATGTCGATCGCGCCGACGCGCGCCTCGAACTCGTCGATCGCCGCACGGACCTGCGCGTGCTCGGCCACGTCGAACACCGCATGGTCGGCCGCGAAGCCTTCGTCGCGAAACCGGCGCGCGAGCGTCGCGGCCTTCTCTTCATTGCGATCGTTGATGACGATCGCCGCGCCGGCTTCCGCGAGCCCGCGGGCGAGCGTCAGTCCGATCCCGCGGCCGGAACCGGTAATCAGCGCACGGCGGCCGTCGAGGCGGAACCGGTCAAGCGCATGGGTCATGGATGTCTCCTCGTGCCAGTCGAGCCGGCCGCCCGTCGCGCCCGGTCTCGTGTTCACGATATCTTCGGCCGCCGGCCCGGCCCGCGCCAATGGTCTTTTTTGATCCGGTTATCATGAAAACTGATTACCGTCGCGTCGTCCCCGCCACCCATGGAACTCAAGCAATTGCGCGCCTTCGTCACGCTCGCGGAAGAGCTGCATTTCGGGCGCGCCGCGCAGCGCCTATTCATCGTGCAGCCCGCGCTGAGCATGCAGATCAAGGCGCTCGAGGCGGAACTCGGCGCGCGCCTGTTCGAGCGCGACCGGCACAAGGTCGAGTTGAGCGACACCGGGCGCGTGTTCCTGCCGGAAGCGCGGGCGACGCTGCAGCAGGCCGCGCGCGCGGAACAGATCGCGCGGCTGTCGAGCCGCGGCGAAATCGGCACGCTGCGGATCGCGTTCGTGTCGTCGGTGTTGCCGGCGCTGCTGCCGGCCGCGCTGCGTACGATGCGCGAGCGCTACCCGCTGATCGCGCTCGAACTGAAGGACATGCCGACGCCCGACCAGGTCGCCGCGCTGCGCGACCGCCGGATCGACTTCGGGATGATCCGGCTGCCGGCTGCGTATGCGGGCATCGACACGCGCGTGGTGCTCGAGGAAGGGTTCGTCGTCGCGCTGCCACTCGACCATCCGCTCGCCGCGCACCACACGGTTTCGGCAGCCGCACTGCGCGGCCAGCCCGTGTTCGTGCTCGCGCGCCGCTACGCGCCCGGCTTTCACGACGACATGCTGCTCGCGCTGAGCCGCGCGGGCACGACGCTCGACATTGCGCAGGAGTTCGGCGAATTCACGACGATGCTCGCGCTCGTCGCGGCGGGAATGGGGATCGGGCTGATTCCGGCGGAAGCGGCCAGCGCGCTGCCGCCGAACGTGCTCGCGCGGCCGCTCGACCTGGCCGGGCATCGCAGCGGCATCGGGCTCGCGTGGGCCGATCTCGACAGCCCGCTGAAGCGCGCGTTCGTCGATGCGATCGAGCACGTGACGGCGAACGGCGGGCAATAAAAAACCCGGCCGGGAAACCCCGGGCCGGGCTCGTTCGCCACGCCGGCCGCGTTGCGGCGGCCGCGCGACATGCGGGATTACTTCGCGTTCGCGAACGCGACAGCCGTATCCAGCATGCGGTTCGAGAAACCCCACTCGTTGTCGTACCAGCTCGACACCTTCACGAGGCGGCCCGACACCTTGGTCAGCGTCGCGTCGAACGTCGACGAAGCCGGGTTGTGGTTGAAGTCGATCGACACCAGCGGTGCGTCGTTGTAGCCGAGGATGCCCTTCAGCGCGCCTTCCGATGCTTCCTTCATGATCGCGTTGACTTCCTCGACCGTCGTGTCGCGCTTCGCGATGAACGACAGGTCGACGATCGACACGTTGATCGTCGGGACGCGGATCGCGTAACCGTCGAGCTTGCCGTTCAGTTCCGGCAGCACGAGGCCGACGGCCGATGCCGCGCCCGTCTTCGTCGGGATCTGGCTGTGCGTGGCCGAACGCGCGCGGCGCAGGTCTTCGTGATAGACGTCCGTCAGCACCTGGTCGTTCGTGTACGCGTGGATCGTCGTCATCAGGCCGGTTTCGAGGCCGATCTTGTCGTTCAGCGGCTTGACGAGCGGCGCGAGGCAGTTCGTCGTGCACGATGCGTTCGAGATGACCGTGTGCTCGGCCTTCAGCACGTCGTGGTTCACGCCGTAGACGATCGTCGCGTCGACGTCCTTGCCGCCCGGCGCCGAGATGATCACCTTCTTCGCGCCGCCCTTCAGGTGCGCGCTCGCCTTTTCCTTCGTCGTGAAGAAGCCCGTGCATTCCATCACGACGTCGACGCCCAGCTCGCCCCACGGCAGTTCGGCCGGGTTGCGGTTCGCGAGCACGCGGATCTTGTCGCCGTTCACGACGAGGTAGTCGCCGTCGACCGACACTTCGCCCGGGAACTTGCCGTGCGCGGTGTCGTACTGGGTCAGGTGCGCGTTGGTCTTCGCATCGCCCAGGTCGTTGATCGCGACGATCTCGAGATCGTGCTTCTTGCCGTTTTCATAGAACGCGCGCAGCGTGTTGCGGCCGATACGGCCGTAGCCGTTGATTGCGACGCGAATCGTCATGGTCTATCTCCTGATGGCTGAAAAAATTCGTTTCGTGCAGCTTCACGGTGCGACGCGCGCGAGGGGTGGCGCGCGCCGCGTATGCTTTTAGGCCAGCACGGCCTTCGCGGTCTCGACGACGTGCTCGACGGTGAAGCCGAAGTACTTGAACAGCACGCCGGCCGGCGCCGATTCGCCGAACGTGTCGATCCCGACGACGCCGCCTTCGAGGCCGACGTACTTGTGCCAGAAGCTCGTCACGCCCGCTTCGATCGCGACGCGGCGCACGCCGTGCGGCAGCACGCGTTCGCGGTACTCGGCGTCCTGGCGGTCGAACACGTTGGTCGACGGCATCGACACGACGCGGGCCGCGATGCCCTGCTGCGCGAGCGGCTCGACGGCCTTCATCGCGAGTTCGACTTCCGAGCCCGTCGCGATCAGGATGATCTTGCGCGCGACGATTTCTTCGTCCCAGTCCTTCAGCACGTAGCCGCCCTTCTCGATGTTGGCGATCTGCGCATCGGTACGCGGGTTGAACGCGAGGTTCTGGCGGCTGAAGATCAGGCTCGACGGACGATCCGCGGCGACCGCGTGAGTCCAGGCGACGGCCGTCTCGACCGTGTCGGCCGGACGCCAGACGTCGTGGTTCGGAATCAGGCGCAGGCTCGACACGTGCTCGATCGACTGGTGCGTCGGGCCGTCTTCGCCGAGGCCGATCGAATCGTGCGTGAACACGAAGATCGACGGCACCTTCATCAGCGCGGCCACGCGCAGCGCGTTGCGGCTGTAGTCGGAGAACGTCAGGAACGTGCCGCCGAACGGCTTGTGGCCGCCATGCAGCGCGAGGCCGTTGATCGCGGCGCTCATGCCGAATTCGCGCACGCCGTAGTTGATGTGGTTGCCGAGCAGCACGCCCGCGCCTTCCGGATTCGCGCGCACCGCCTTCGACGCCTTCCAGTTGGTCAGGTTCGAGCCGGTCAGGTCGGCCGAGCCGCCGAGCAGTTCGGGCAGCGCGGCGGCCAGCCCTTCGATCGCCTGCTGCGACGCCTTGCGGGTCGCGACCGTCTCGGCGCGCTCGTTCGCGCCGGCGATGATCGCTGCCGCCTTCTCGGCCCAGTCGGCCGGCAGCTTGTTCGCCATCCGGCGCTCGAATTCGGCGGCTTCCGCCGGGAACTTCGCGCGATAAGCGGCGAACGTCGCGTCCCATTCGGACTCGGCGCGCTTGCCGGCTTCCTTCGCGTCCCAGGCCGCATAGACTTCCTGCGGAATCACGAACGGCTCCCACTTCCAGCCGAGCGCTTCGCGCGTCTTCGCGATTTCTTCCGCGCCGAGCGCCGCGCCGTGCACGTCGTGGCCGCCGGCCTTGGTCGCCGCGCCCTTGCCGATCACCGTCTTGCAGCAGATCAGCGTCGGCTTGTCCGACAGCTTCGCCTTCGCGATGGCCGCGTCGACCGCGTCGACGTCGTGGCCGTTCACGTTCGGGATCACGTTCCAGCCGTACGCTTCGAAGCGCTTCGGCGTGTCGTCGTGGAACCAGTTGACGACGTCGCCGTCGATCGAGATGCCGTTGTCGTCGTACAGCGCGATCAGCTTGTTCAGCTTCAGCGTGCCCGCGAGCGAGCAGGCCTCGTGCGAGATACCTTCCATCAGACAGCCGTCGCCGAGGAACACGTACGTGTGGTGATCGACGATCTTCGCGCCGTCACGGTTGAACTCGTCGGCCATCAGCGCTTCGCCGAGCGCCATGCCGACCGCGTTCGCGAGACCCTGGCCGAGCGGGCCGGTGGTCGTCTCGACGCCCGGCGTGATCCCGTATTCCGGGTGGCCCGGCGTCTTCGAGTGCAGCTGGCGGAAATTCTTCAGCTCCTCGATCGGCAGGTCGTAGCCGGTCAGGTGCAGCAGCGAGTACAGCAGCATCGAGCCATGGCCGTTCGACAGCACGAAACGGTCGCGGTCGGCCCAGTGCGGGTTCGTCGGGTTGTGCTTCAGATGGCGCGACCACAGCGCGACGCCGATTTCGGCCATGCCCATCGGCATGCCGGGGTGGCCGGAGTTCGCTTGCTGGACGGCGTCCATCGCGAGCGCACGGATCGCGTTGGCCATCAGGGTGGTGGAGGCGGGAGACGAAGTCGTCATGTCGAGTCCGGAGAACGAGTCGAGGAAACGGGGGCACGGCGGCATCCGGAAGCTCGAGCGTCAATCGTTCCCGGCGCGCGGTGCGGCGCCTGACGGACGCGAAGCGGACGGAGCCAACGGACGGGGCTGCAAAGCTCGTCATTTTAACAGATGGGCTGACATTTCCCTTGTCGGCGCATCGTGTTCCGGCACGGTTTTCCACCAAACCGCCCGCCTCCTATAATTCAGGCGTCGGAACTGCCCGCCCCCAGCGGCC
>NZ_JACCQB010000074.1:0-28734 GCF_015712265.1 Burkholderia sp. 9777_1386
GAGCACCAGACAGGCGGCTTGCTGTTTGAACTCCGGGGAAAACGTACGTCGTTGCTTGCTCATCAGACACCTCTTCATGGCGACCATTCTCGCCTAAATCAGTGTCCGGATTCATTAGACCACTACAAGGGCGGCAAGAACGGACACAGCGTGTACGATCTGGTCTTCAAGAAAACCATCCAAGGAGAGAGGAATGAATCCGGAACAGGCCCGAGCCGAAGAAACCGAGGCGATGGAGCGCATGGTGGCCGCCACGCTGCGCGTGCAGAGTACGTTCGCCTCGATGCAGAAGCAATTTCCGCCGCAAGGCAGCGGCGAGCCTTCGCCGTTCGCGCTGCAAACCTTTGATGCCGCCCTGCAGGAACTTGAAGACGCACAGGCCGCGTTCGATGCGCTGCTGAACGATCTGATCGACGGTAACCGCTAAAGGCTACGCCCTTATCCGCACCGATTGTCGACGATCTAAAAAGCTGTGTCGAACGGCCGTTCGTAGCCGGCAGCCGCCGGTCGTGATCTCCAGCAACTGGCCGAACGGCGAACTTCGAGCAGTCCCGTGCGGGCCGCTGATAAGCTCGGGCAGCCAAAGCAACTTTTCCCGGTCACATGAGCACGCACCCCACCGCAGCCCCTGCACCCGTCACTCCAATGATGCAGCAGTACCTGCACCTTATCTGACAAGGCTTCGCGCGCAAACCTACGCTCACCTTTTTGAGGATCGTCCGCGAACGCCCCCCTTGAGCCATTCGCTGATAGCAAAAGCGATCATTCCGCCTGCGCGTTGAGGAATGAGCGGATTCTTTGAGCGCCTTCTTCGGGACTGCAAGTCGACGTATCCAGACGCATCGAGTAGGGCCTTGAGTAAGCTGGATGCCCGAATTGGGATCGCGCCATTCCTTCTCCACGGTCCGGCCTGCTGCGTTCACGCTCTTCCAGAACATCCAATGGGCAACAAACACCTATCACGTACGTGCGGCGAGGCGCGAGTGCAGAAATACATTCTTCGAAGGCGGTTGTATCTCGCAGCACAAGATCGAGAACAATCCCGAAATGACTTGCAGCTACGCGCTTCAGGGTGGACTGCAGATTGAGGTGATGTATCCTGAGCGCCTGATTCAACTCTTCATCCGATCTCATGTCACGCCTACGCGACATTTCGACGAATGCATCGAGCGATATGTGGAACATCGGCGCTTCCGAGCTATTCTGAAGCGCCTTGGCCAAGCTGCTTTTTCCCGCGCTGGTAGGTCCGTGCAATACGATCGCGATCTGTGTCATATGTCTCGCCGGCAACTCTAAGTCGATCCGTGCTGACAATTGTCGGCGATATTCTCAGCGCAGTCGATTGTCCGTTCATGGCCGAAAGGCGCCGATTCTCCCCGCATTCCCCCGTAACTCGTAACGAGTCTGTTTTCATCGGCGATGCGTATCGCTACAGCCCGAGCGCACCCGCCGCAAGCATCGCAACCTCCAGCCGTGTATCGGGCGACAACTCGTCTTCCATCAACCACACGGGCGACAGTCCCGACCACGCGAGAATCCACTGCAGCAGCCGGCGCCGGTCGAGTTGTGCGGTATCGGCCACGACCGCGACGCGCCGCCCGAAACGCACGGGATCGACCGCGATGTCGTGTGCGGGATTGCAGAACAGATTCGCGTAGTCGAACGTGCGCTCGCCGCGCAGCCCTTTCGGGTCGATCGCGCGCCAGCCGCGATCGCCGAAATGCAGGATGTTGTCGTGATGGATGTCGCCGTGCAACACGACTTCGTCGACGGACGGCTCGGCGAGCAACTGGCGAGCGATCGCCGCGGAGCGGCGCAGCACATCGTTGTCGGCATCGCTCGATAGCAGCGCATAGAACCAGTCGTGCAGCGGCACGACCGCAGGGCACTGCGGCGCACGGTGCGCGTGCAGCCGCGCGACGACGTCGCAAGCGATGCGCATCGTGTCGTCGTCGTGGCCGGCTGCCGACAATGCGGCGAGCGACGGCGCCGGCTGCGCGCGTTCGAGCAGGATCGCGTCGCCGTCGTGCCGCCACACCTGCGCGGCGCCTTGCCCGTTCCACCAGGCCATCAGCGCATTGCCGCGGCGTTCCTCGTCGCACGTCGCGACTTTCAGCATCGCGGGCCGCGCGTGCCAGACGACCGGCAACAGGCCGCCGCTCGCGGTCAGGATCGGGCCACCGTCGGGAACGAGGCCCCACAGGTCGAGGTATCGGTCGAACATCACGCGATGGTACAGGCGAACCGGCTCATGCGCCTCGCCTGCCCGGCCGCGACGACATGCCGCAGACCCACATACGCGCCGCGAGCGGGCCCCGGTGCGCTTTCCTAAATAAAATTTAGCCAGCCAAACTTTGGCTAAAGAATGTTCCGGTTTCGCGCCATCCCTTCGACAATGCGCGCCTTTCGTGACCGATCGGCGCCGCTCGCGCGCCGGCCGTCGCGGCACTGAAGAAGGAGCCCCGACATGACCGACCCCACCGCCAACCCATCGCCGCCGCCCGCGCCGCCATCCGCACCGCCGCGCCGCCGCCGCGTCTGGCGCACGCTCGCGGGCGCGTTGCTCGGCCTGACGCTCGCATGCGCGGGCATCGGCGCATGGACGATCGATCGCATCTGGACGCAGTTGCCGTCCGTCGAACACCTGGCCGTCTATCGTCCCGCGCTGCCGCTGCGGATCTTTTCGCGCGACGGCGACCTGCTGGCCGAATACGGCGTCGAGCGGCGCGAGTTCGTGCCGCTCGAACGCATTCCGCCGCTGATGCGGCATGCGCTGCTCGCGGCGGAGGACGCGAAGTTCTACGAGCACGGCCCGGTCGATGTCGGCGGTCTTGCGCGCGCGACGTTCGCGAACGTCGTGACGGGCCAGCCGGGCCAGGGCGGCAGCACGATCACGATGCAGGTCGCGCGCAACTTCTACCTGACGCGCGACAAGGTGCTGAGCCGCAAGCTCGCCGAGATCCTGATGGCGGCCAAGCTCGAACGCGAATACAGCAAGGACAAGCTGCTCGAGCTGTACATGAACGAGATCTATCTGGGCGAGCGCGCATACGGCTTCGCGGCCGCCGCGCACGTGTACTTCGGCAAGCCGCTCGATGCGCTGAGCGCGGGCGAGGCGGCCGTGCTCGCCGGGCTGCCCAAAGCGCCGTCCGCGTTCAACCCGGTCGTCAATCCCGCGCGCGCGACTGCGCGGCGCAACTACGTGCTCGGCCGGATGCACGCGCTCGGGCAACTCGACGATGCGACGTATCGTGCGGCCGTCGACGCGCCGATCGCGCTGGCGACCACGCCGCCGCCCGGCATCGTCGCGGCGCCGTACGTCGCCGAGCGCGCGCGCCGGATGATGGTCGAGCGGTTTCACGACGACGCGTACACGCTCGGCCTCGACGTGACGACGACGATCTCGATGCGCGACCAGCGCGCGGCCGAAGCCGCGCTCGAGCGCACGCTGAGCCGCCAGGCGCGCGCGAAGCGCGAGACGCGCAACGGGCTCGAAGGCGCGCTCGTGTCGCTCGATGCGGCCACCGGCGACATGCTCGCGCTGGTCGGCGGCGCGGATTTCAATCGCAACGTGTTCGACCATGCGCTGCAGGCGTATCGCCAGCCGGGGTCGAGCTTCAAGCCGTTCGTCTATTCGGCGGCGCTGGAGAAGGGCTACTTCCCCGGCGTGCTCGTCGACGATACCCAGCGCACGCTCACGCACGCGGAAACCGGCGCGCGGCCGTGGCGTCCGCGCAATTTCGGCAATCGCTACGAAGGCTTCATCCCGGTGCGGCGCGGGCTCGTGCGTTCGAAGAACCTGGTCGCGGTCAGCCTGATGCAGGCCACCGACGCGCGCTACGTGCAGCAGCACGCGGTGCATTTCGGCTTCGACGCGCAGCGCAATCCGGCGTCGCTGCCGCTCGCGCTCGGCGCGGGCGCCGTGACGCCGCTCGAACTCGCGAGCGCCTACAGCGTGTTCGCGAACGGCGGGACGCGGATGGAGCCGCGCCTGATCCTGTCGGTGAAGCAGCGTCACGGCGGCGCGATGTACGAGGCGACCGTGCCGGCGGGCGAGCGGGTCGTATCGGCGCGCAATGCGTTCGTGATGGACAGCATGTTGCGCGACGTCGTGCGGGCCGGCACCGCGCGCGGCGCGCTCGCGCTGCGGCGTGACGACGCGGCCGGCAAGACGGGCACGTCGAACGGGTCGAAGGACGTATGGTTCGCCGGCTATTCGTCGGGCATCGTCGCGGTCGCGTGGCTCGGCTACGACACGCCGCGCCCAATGGGGCGCGCGACCGGCGCGACGCTCGCGCTGCCGGTCTGGCTCGACTACATGAAGACGGCCGTCGACGGGCGCACGCCGGTCGCGGCGATGCCGCCCCAGGACGTCGCGCTCGTCGACGGCGACTTCGTCTACGCGGAATACACGCGCGGCACGTGCACGGCCGACGTGCCGGCGTATATCCGCAGCCGCTTCGCGTGCGGCGGCGCGGCGGCCATCGATGCGCCCGACGCGCCGGCCGACAACGGCAAGCGCGACGAGCCGATGCCTGCCGCCGTCGATGCGGCCGAGCGCGAACGCGTGCTCGACCTGTTCCGGACCGACGACTGACGCGCGCCATGCATACGCTCTATCTGATTGCGATCGTCGCGGAAGCGATGTCGGGGGCGCTGATGGGCATGCGCCGCGGGATGGACCGCTTCGGCCTCGCGCTCGTCGGCGCGGTGACGGCGCTCGGCGGCGGCACCGTGCGCGACGTGCTGCTCGGCCACTATCCGCTCGGCTGGATCGCACATCCCGAATACCTGGTGATCACGCTCGTCGCGGCGACCGTCGCGTCGTGGGCGGCACGGCACGTCGCGCGGATGAAGACGTTGTTCGTCACCGTCGATGCGATCGGCCTCGCGGCGTTCACGATCATCGGCTGCGACATCGGCGCGTCGACCGGCACGGCGCCGATCATCGTCGTGCTGGCCGGCGCGATCACGGGCGTGTGCGGCGGGATGCTGCGCGATTTACTCTGCAACGAGATGCCGCTGATCCTGCGCGAGGAGCTGTACGCGAGCGTCGCGTTCGTCACGGGTTCGCTGTATGTCGGGATGCAGCATGTCGGCATCGACACGGGGTTCGCGACGCTCGTCGCGCTGGCGGCCGGCTTCTCGATACGGATGCTCGCCGTACGGCTCGGCTGGAAGATGCGGAGCTTCGGCGCGGCGGATGTCGAGCATTGAGCGCGCGCGCCCATGCTTTTCGCGCCGGCATTCAGTCCGGCTGCATCACCTGAAAGACGTTCCCTTCCGGATCGATGCCGTCGACCATCCGGTACGGGAAGCCGTCGTAGCGCTTCAGATCGCGCACGGTCACGCCGTCGCGGGCGAGCCGGTCGCGATACGCGTCGATATCGGCATCGATCGTGAAGACGAGCTTCACGTTGCTGGTGGCCGCGTTGGCGTTCGTGCTTGCTGGTGCGGCCGCATGACGGAATGCCGGGCCGGCTCGATGCAGCGCGAGCTCGATCGCGCCCGCGCCGAGCACGGCCCATTCACCGTCGATTTCCTCGATGACGGGCAACGCGAAATGCCGTTGATAGAACGCTTTCAGCAACGCGACGTCGCGGACGTACAGGATGATGCGGGTCATCGGAAGCGGCACGGGGATTTCCTTGGCAGGGGCAATGCGAGAGATCGGGAGAGTGCGCCGCCGCCCAGGGCAACGCACCGCCTAGATCGATGCAACGATCATGCGATACACGCCCGCGCTACGCGGGCACCATCACCGGCGGCGTCCCGTCGCCGGTTTCCACCATCTTCACCGCGAAGCCGTAGCACTGCGCGATATGAGCAGGCGTCATCACGTCGCGCGGTGCGCCATGCGCGACGATCGTGCCGTCGGCGAGCATCGCGATCGCATCCGCATGCCGCGCGGCGAGGTTGGGATCGTGGACGATCGCGAGCACGCCGAGCTGCCATTCGCGCGCGACGGCGCGCACGGTATCGAGCAGGCGGTGCTGGTGTGCGAGATCGAGCGCGGCGGTCGGCTCGTCGAGCAGCAGGTAACGCGGGCCGGGTTCCGTCGTGTCGTGATCGGGCCACAGCTGCGCGAGGACGCGGGCGAACTGCACGCGTGCGAGTTCGCCGCCCGACAGCGTCGTGACGTCGCGGCCGACGAGCGCGTCGGCGCCCGCGCGTTCGAGCGCGCGCCATGCGATGTCGCGATCGCGGTGCGACGTCGCACCGCTGCGCCGCGCGTGTGGATAGCGGCCGAGCAGCACGATTTCGTCGACGCTGAACGGGAACGCCGGCTGCGCGGCCTGCGGCAGCACCGCGCGCAGGCACGCGAGCCGCGGCGCGTCGATGCGTGCGAGCGGTTCGCCGTTCAGCGTGACGTCGCCCGTCACGCGCACGCCGTGCGGCGCGACGCTGCCGGTCAGTTCGCCGGCGAAGGTTTTCAGCAGCGTGCTCTTGCCTGCGCCGTTGCGGCCGAGCAGCGCGGTCACGCGGCCGGGTTCGATCGACAGCGACAGGTCGCGCAGGATCGTGCCGTGCCGGCGGGCGACGTCGAGGTGGTGGGCAGTCAGCATGGTCATCGTGAAGAAGGAATTACCCGCCGAGCGCGCCGCGGTTCTTCCACAGCAACGCGAGGAAGAACGGCGCGCCGAGCAGCGCGGTCAGCACGCCGAGCGGAATGTCGGCGGGCGCGGCGACCGTGCGCGCGGCGAGATCGGCCGCGAGCGTCAGCAACGCGCCGAGCAATGCGGCGCCGGGCAGCACGATGCGCTGGTCGGGGCCGCACGCGAGGCGCACGCAATGCGGCGCGACGAGCCCGATGAAACCGATGATGCCCGCGCACGACACGAGCGCGCCGACCGCGAGCGCGACCGCGACGAGCACGCGCCGCTTCAGTGGCTGCACGGGCACGCCGAGATGCAGCGCTTCGGTTTCGCCGAGCTGCAGTGCGTTCAGCGCGTCGCGCTCGCGCACGAGCAGCACGCCGCCGAGCGCGACGCACGGCGCGACGGCCGCCAGCGTCGGCCATTGCGCGCCGCCGAGGCTGCCGAGGCTCCAGAAGGTCAGCGAGCGCAGCTGTGCGTCGTCGGCGACGAACGTGAGCAGCCCAATCGCTGCGCCGACCAGCGCATTGATCGCGATGCCGGCGAGCAGCAGCAGCGGCAGCGCAAGCCGGCCGCGCGACGCGGCCAGCCGGTAGACGAGCGCCGCGACCGCGAGCCCGCCCGCGAACGAGGCCACGGGCAGCGCGGCCGCGCTTGCGTGGGCGGCGAAGAGCGCGGGGCCGAGCACGATCAGCGTGGTCGCGCCGAGCGCGGCGCCGCTCGATACGCCGACGAGCCCGGGATCGGCGAGCGGATTGCGGAACAGCGCCTGCATCGCGGCGCCGGTCGCGCCGAAGCCGCCGCCGACCAGCAGCGCGAGCACGACGCGCGGCGCGCGGATGTCGAGCAGCACCGCGCGCGCCTGCTGCGCGGCCGGGTCGCCGCTCAGCGCGGCCCAGGCTTCCGCCAGCGGAATGCGGTACGCGCCGACGCACAGCGCGACGACGGACATCACGCCCACGAGAATGGCGAGCGCGGCCAGGACGAACGGCGCGAAGCGGCGCGACGTGCCGAGGCGCGCGGCGCCGGCGCGCGAGGCGGACGATGGCGCGTTGAAGGGCGAGGCGTGAGCGGGCATCGGGTCGATCCGGATTCAGGCGAGCGCATCCGACAGGCGTCGGTGCAGGGTCGTGACGGCGAGCGGCAGGCGCGGGCCGAAGCCGAGCAGGAACAGCGCGTCGAGCGACACGACGCGCCGCGCGCGGCCGGCCGGCGTCGCGCCGAAGCCCGGCGTCGCGAGCAGCGCGGCGTGGCCGCCGACGGCCGCCAGCCCTTCGTCGGAGATCAGCACGACGTCGGGCGCGGCCGCCGCGAGCGCCTCGGTCGTCAGCGGCTTGTAGTGATCGAAGCCCTGCATCGCGTTGCGCGCGCCCGCGTAGCGGATCATCGCGTCGGCGGCCGTGCGCTGGCCGGCGACGAGCGCCTGGGTGCCGGTATGGTTCAGCACGAACAGCACGCGCGGCGGCTGCGCGCCGCCGGGCACGCGCGCGGCGACCGCGTCGCGCGCGGCCTGCCAGTCGCGGTCGAAACGCTGCAGCAGCGCGGCGCCGGCGTCGCGCACGTCGAGTGCCTGCGCGACGCCGGTGATCTTCGCGCGCACCGATTCGACGTCGTGGCGCTCGTCGAAGGTCGTCACCGTGACGCCGGCGCCTTTCACCTGCGCGATCGCCGTCGGCGGGCCGGCTTCCGCCGAGGCCAGCACGAGATCGGGCCGCAGCGACAGCAGCCCTTCGGCCGACAGCGCGCGCTGGTAGCCGACCTTCGGCAGGCGCTTCGCGGCGTCGGGATACGTGCACGTCGTGTCGGCGCCGACGAGCCGGTAACGCGGCGTCTCGGCGCCGCCGAGCGCGAATGCGGTTTCCGCGAGCGCGCCGCCGATCACGATCACGCGTTTCGGCGCGGCGACCACGCCCTGCGCGAGCACGCCGCCGGGCAGTACGCCCGCGAGCGCGCCGGCCGCCGCGCCGGCCAGCAGCGACCGGCGGCGCGGATCGAACCGCCGCGCGCTCACCGCGCGGCTCCGCGTGCGGCCGCCGGCAGCGTCGCGACGAGCGCGCGCCAGTCGTCGCGCTCGACCTTGCCGGGCTTGCGCTCGCCGAACAGCAGCGCGACGTGGTCGCCCTGCCGGTCGAATAGTTCGAGCGACGTGACGATGCCGTCGCTCGTCGGCTTCTTCACGACCCACGCGGCGGCGATCAGGTCTTCGCGCACATGCAGGTTGAAGCCCGGATCGAGCACGTTGATCCACGCGCCGACCTCGCGCACGTTCGCGACGGGGCCCGTATGGATCTGGATCATCCCCGCGTTGCCGACGAACACCATGATCGGCTGGCCGCTTTTCGCGGCCTGTTCGAGCACGTGGCGCAACGCATGCGCGGTTTCGACCGGATATGCGTAGCGCGGATCGGCGAGGCGTAGCGCCTGCATGCGGCTCACGCCGAAGCGTTGCGTGATGCCGAAGAACTGGTGCGTGTCGGTCATCGCGTCCCACGCGGCGCGAAAACCCGCGACGTCGATCTCGGTGTCGGCGCGCTCGGGCGTTTTCGCTGCGGCGGGCGCGACCTCGAGGCCCGGCTCCTGCGACGGCGCGCGCCAGCGTTCGACGAACGCGTCGTATGCGGCGTGATCGCTGTGCGCGCGCAGGTAGACCTTGTGGATCGCATGACCTTGCGCGTCGAAGAACTGCAGGCTCTTCAGCGGGCCGTGCGCGGTCTCGTCGCGCACCGCGAACGCCGACACCCAGTGACGATAGAAGATGCGCAGGTCGATGTCGCCGAGCGCGAGGCCGACCGGGCCGTCGTGGCTCATCTGCGCGTACTCGCCGTCCTTTTCGTGGACGGCCGTGTCGTTGCGCGTCAGCGCCATCACGCGGCCGAGGCGCGGCATTTCCTCGAACATCGCCGGAAAGCGCGCGTCGAGCCGCACGACGTGCTCGCCGACGAACGCGGCGAGCGCCTCGCCTTCGCTGACGCCGAGCGCCTGCGCGACGTCGCGGTTGCGCAGCTGACGCTCGGTCTTGAGCTTGATGAACGCGTCGCGCAGCGCGGCGGCCGCGCGGGCCGGCGTGGCCGATTGACCGGGAAGGGCGGATTGCATCATGTCGGACTCCTTCGAGTAACGGTTGGGGTAGGCGCGCGGGCAACGCGCATCAGAAATCCACTTTCATGCTGACGGCGACCGTGCGGCCGGGCGACGAATACGCGTCGAGCACCTGCGAATCGGCCGCGATGCCGCGCACGTCCGACCAGTTCCAGTACTTGCGGTCGAACAGGTTGCGGATGCCGATCGTCGCGCTCACGTGCTTGTTGAAGCGGTAGCCGCCGCGCAGGTCGACGACGAACGACGACGGCGGCGTGAAGCACGCCTTGTTCGAACAGTCGGACTTGTCGACGTCCTTGTCGCGTTTGGCGGCCTGGAACAGCAGGTCGGTCTGCACGAACCAGCGTTCGGTCGGCTCGTACCGCACGCCGAACACGGCCGAGAACGGGTTCACGGTGTTCAGCGGCTGGCTGGCCGCGCCGTCGTTCTGCGTCGAGCCCTTCGTGAACGCCATCGCCGTCTTCAGCGTGATGCCGTTCGGCATCACCCATTCGGCGCGGCCTTCGAGGCCATGAATGCGTGCGTCGGCGAAGTTCACGTACTGGAACACGAACGGGTCGACCGGCCGGCCGCTGCCGGCGATCGTCGTGCGCGAGATGAAGTTGCGGTAGCGGCCGGTGAACGCGGCCGCGCTGTAGCGCACGATGCCGTAGCCGGTGCCGGCCTTGCCGCGCAGGCCGGCTTCGAACGTGTCGCTGGTTTCGGGCTTCAGGTTCGGATTGCCGATCGACGTGTAGCCGTACACCGGATTCGAGAAGCTGCTGTTCACCTGGTCGGGCGTCGGCGCGCGGAAGCCGTGCGCGTACTGCACGTACGGAATGACCGCGGGCGTGATCTCGTAGAGCACGGCAACGCGCGGCGACAGTTCGTTCGCGTTCGTCGACACGGCCTTGCCGGTGAACAGCGGATCGTTCTCGGTCGGGCTCAGCCGGTACGTGTCGAAGCGCAGGCCCGGCGTGACGAGCAGGCGGCCGTAGCCGATCTGGTCCTGCACGAACGCGCCGAACAACGTGTAGTCGGTGTCGGGGAACGCCTTGTTCGGGAACGCTTCGCCGACGCCTGGCACCGTGCCGTCGCGCAGGTTGGTCACGCGCGACAGGCTGCCGTCCACGCCGACCAGCAGCTTGTGCGCGAGCGGGCCGGTCGCGAAGCCGCTCTCGGCGAACGCGGCGCCGCCGAACGTGCGTTCCTTGTACTGGTTGTCGCGCGAACGCGAGGGCAGCTTGCCGCGCGTCTCGAACGCATATTGATCCTGCTTCGCGTCCTGGTAGTAGAACTGCACGTGCGCGGTCTGGAACCAGCGGAGCGCGTCGTCGCGAAAGTCGTAGTCGACGCTGAAGCGGTTGCGTTCGAGCCGGTCGTGGGTCGTGAGGCCGAGCGTGGTCGGCGCATTGGTCGCCGACAGCACGTCGGTGCTCACGCGCCGCTGCACCGTTTCGGCGGTGAACTTGATCGTGTCGCGCGTGGTCGGTGTCAGCACGAGCTTGCCGAGCAGCGATTCCGAATACACGTCCTGCGGGTTCGACGTCGTGCGCAGCGTGCTTGCCGTGTTGTTGCCGCCGCGCGTGTCGACCTCGTGGCCGCGCCGGCCGTCGGCGATGATCATCCCCTGGACGCGATCGTTGCCGCCCGCGGCCGACACGGTCGCGCCGATGCTGCGATCGGTCGAGTCGTAGCTCGGCCGGAACGAGAAGTAGTAAGGCTTGTTGTAGACCGACAGCAGGTCGCGCGGGTCCTTCGTGATGAAGTTCACCGCGCCGGTCAGGCCGTCGCTGCCGTAGAGCGCCGACGCCGGCCCGCGCAGGATCTCGATGCGCTTGAGCGTGTCGAGATCCGCGTAGTCGCCGCGGCCCGCTTCGAGCGGCCCGAACGAGAACGCGTTCGGCAGGCGGATGCCGTCTTCCATCAGCAGCACGCGATTGCCTTCGAGGCCGCGGATGTTGATGCTCGAATCGCCGTCGCGGCCGCCGCCGAGCGCGGCGCTGCCGGGACGGTACGCGGTGCGGCGCACCGTGATGCCCGGCTCGTAGCGCAGTGCGTCCTTGATGTTGGTGGCCTGCTGCTCTTCGAGATCCTCGTCGGTGATCACCGACACGGACGCTGCCGTGCGGCTCGCCGCGGTGGCGGTGCGGGTGGCCGTGACGGTGACGGGATCGAGCAGCGCCGCGTCGCCGCGCGTGGAGGCGGCCGCGGTGGTCAGGACGGAGGACGGCGGGGTGGCGCCTTGCGGCGACGAATCGGCGTGAGCCGGGGCGGCGGACAGGCCGAACGCGCCGAACAGCGCGGCACAGATCGGCCGCCGCGCCAGCGTATAGCAATGCACAGGTGGTCTCCCATTGACGATAACAAGCCCGAAGGCTGGCTGGGTGACGCGTTCACCTGGCTGGCCCGTTTGCGCGCGACAGGCGGCAAACGGCGATGTGAAAGGCAACTGACAACTTTAACAGTGTAAATGAGAATTATTATCAATACAAGGACGCCAGACGGCCCATGCGAGTGAGCGCTCGCCTGCGCGGCTCGGGCGAGCCGGGGGAAGTCTCGAGAAACTCAGGCCAGCGCTTCGATGCGGATCAGCAGGTTGCGCGCATGCGCGATGAACGCGTCGTGCGTGGCGCGATCGCCGTGGCTTTCGATACCGGCCTGTTCGGCGAACGCGATCTGGTCGGTGTAGAGCTCGACGAGCGCACGGCGTGCATCAGGGGGAAGCGCGCGGATCATCGACACGATCAGCAGTTCCTGCGCGCGAAGCATGCCGGACAGCGATTGAGCGTTCATGCTGGCCTCCTCGGACGATGCGGCGGCGAGCCGCTCTTTCCATACTAGGCGGTCGGCGCGTGCAGTGGCGGGGAGGGGGTGGCGGCGCGCGGCGGGCGCCGCGCGCTTCAACGCGAACGCCGCGCGAACCGACATTCGCGGCGTGCATCCTGCCCGCGCGAGCCGGCGCGGGCACGAAGGCGAACGGAATCAGCCGGCTGCGGTGGCGGACTGCGCGTCGCGCACGACCTGCGCGACGCGTTCGACGAACTCGGCGTCGACACTCGACAGCGCTTCGCGCTTGCCGTCGGGCATCTCGACCATCAGCCGATACGTGATGTCCTGCGTGGTCCACGCGAGGTAGCCGACCACGGCGAGCATCACGCCGACCACGAGCGCGGCGCTCGATGCGGCGATGCCGCCTGCGACGGCGATGGCCGCGCCGATCAGCGAGATCAGCGACGGCACGAGACGGTTTTTCGGAATCTTGACGACGTCGACGTGGCGGATGTCACGCAGTGCGAATACCTGCCCGGCGGCCGACAGGCCGTTGCGCGTGACCATGACGCCACGTTCGTTGAATGCGTTTTCCATCGTGTGTTGCGTGGACGAAAACGCGCAGCGTAGCAGGTTTCGTTGCCGCGTCAAACGAGACCGACTGCCGCACGACGCGTGCGGCGCGGCCGAAAGACGGGAAGCGGGTGGCGCGCAGACGCGTTCAGAACTGCAGCCGGCCGTCGCCGTAAAGCCGGCCCGGCACGTGCGACGCGACGACCTCGGCGATCTCTTCGTCGGTCGATTCGGCCGGCACGATCTGGCGCCGCGCGGGGGCGTCGAGATGCATCGTCCATTCGACGAGGCGATACGGGCGGCCCCAGGGGCGCTGCATTTCGACCGAGACGCGGCAGCTCTGGACCGGCAGCGAGTGTTGGCACGTCAGAATCGCGTGCAGATGGCTGAAAACGGTATCTTCGATCATCATGGCCTCCGATCCTGTCTTGTGGGCAATCGATGGCGGCGCCGTCGGCGTTTAAAAAAAAAGCCGCCGATGCTCAGGCGGCCAACAGGGGGGGTGAGAGCATCCTCTCAGCCCAGAATTAAGCGAAACTTAAAAGCCCATAAAAAAGCGCCCCGCGTGGAGCGGGGCGCTTCTTGCCGTCGTGATCCGCAGGTTGAGCGGACAGTTAAGCGGATGCTTTAGAACTTGTGACGGATACCGATACGTGCGGCGATCTGGTTCTTCGAACCCGTGCCCGACGTGTTGAAGTAGCTCGTGCTCGAACCGATCTGCGCTTGCACGCCGCGGCCCGAAGCCTGCTGGTACACGACCAGGCCGTACACGTCCGTACGCTTGCTGAGGGCGTAGTCGGCGATACCGTTGACCTGGTTCCAGTGCCACGAGTTGCCGTTTTGCGTCGCGTTCGTGTACGTGTAGCCGAGGCCGCCCGACAGTGCCGGCGTGAATGCGTACTTCGCGCCCGCTTCGTATGCGTTGTAGAACGTGCCGCCCGAGCCCGACACCGTCGAGAACTGCGTACGCGTCCACAGCAGCCATGCCGTTGCCGGGCCCCAGACGTAGCGGCCACCCACGCCGTACGTGCGCAGGTCGCGGACGTTGCCGGTGCTCAGGTTCGCGATCGACGTCGAGAAGGCCGGCGTCGACTGGCTCGGGAAACGGATGTCCGTGTACGCCGCGCCGACCGAGATCGGGCCGTTCGCGTAGTTCAGGCCGAAGCTGTATGCGCGCGACGAACCGCCGGTGTTGTTGGTGCCCGTGCCCTGTGCGCCTGCGAAGTCGGTCGAGTTCGAGAAGCCGTACAACGCGCCGAACGTGAAGCCCGAATAGTTCGCGCTCTGGAACTTCACGGCGTTGTTGATGCGGCTCGACGTGAGCTGGTCGATGTCGTTCACGTGGTACGCATAGTTACCCGCGACGGTGTTGCCGCCCGTCGAGTAGTTCGAACCGAGGATGTCGGTCGAGAACGAGTATTGGCGACCGAACGTGACCGTGCCGTATTGCGACTGGCTCAGGCCGACGTAAGCCTGGCGACCGAAGATCGCGCCGCCCTGGCCGATCGAGCCGTTGCCGCTGTTGAAGCCGTTTTCGAGCACGAAGATCGCCTTCAGGCCGCCACCGAGGTCTTCGGTGCCGCGCAGGCCCCAACGGCTGCCCTGGGCCACGCCGTCGTCGTACTTGAACAGCTTGCCCGTGCCGCCGTTGGCGGTCTTGCTGTGGTTCACGTAGCTGATACCGGCATCGATGACGCCGTACAGGGTCACGCTGCTTTGTGCGTGTGCCGTGCCGGCCGTTGCTGCCAGGGCGGCGATGGTCAACAGTTTCTTGTTCAAAGGATTCTCCGAGCGAATAAATGGCGTGTCCAGTTGCGGTTCCGGCGCTCTCTGCGGGCGCTTTCACGGACCGGCGCAACTTTATCGGCGGGCCACGTAATGAATATGACAGCGACTGTCATATGAAGAATGTGTGGTGCCGATGCGACATTAGGGCCTGCTTGCATAGGGAACGTGCATGCGTTGCCACGAGAACGGCCGCTCGCGAGGCGCGCGACGCCGCGAATACTCGCGTATTCGCAAGGAGCGCAACGCGGCGAGCGGCCGTTCTCGTGGCAACCCCAAACTAAAAATTCAATCCACGGGAATGCCTGGAATCGCCCGCATGGCGGCGTCGTTCGTCGCTTGTTTGGCGCGGCCAAACGGCGCTCCTCACTCCTGGCCCTGCGAGCGATTTCAGGCATTCGCATGCACGTTCCCTATGCAAGCAGGCCCTAAATTCTGCCCGGGATGTACATCCGGGGTTATACCGAATTTGTCTGTCGTTCGACCTCGATCAGGAATATGCACATGAAATAAGCTTGGTTGGTGGCGCTCGGGCCCCGTGCCACGATCCGTGCTCCAACAAACGACACGGGACAAGAGGACACCCCATGCGACATTCGATCCTGACCGGCCTCGGCGTACTCGCCGCCGCGCTGGCATTCGCCGCGCCCGCCGCGCACGCCGACCCGCAAACGCTGAAGATCGGCACGATGAGCGGCCCCGACGCGCAGATCTGGACCGAAGTGACGAAGGTCGCCGCGCGCGAAGGCCTCGCGATCAAGGTCATCGAATTCAACGACTACGTGCAGCCGAACGCGGCGCTCGATTCCGGCGATCTCGATGCGAACGGCTTCCAGCACCAGCCGTTCCTCGACAGCCAGATCAAGCAGCGCGGCTACAAGATCGTCAACGTCGGGCTCACCTATACCGCGCCGATGGGTTTCTATTCGAAGAAGCTCAAGTCGCTGAAGGATTTGCCGGTCGGCGCGAAGGTCGGGATCCAGAACGATCCGTCGAACGGCAACCGCGCGCTGCTGCTGCTGCAGAAATACGGGGTGATCAAGCTGAAGCCGGGCGTCGGCACGAATGGCGTGAACGCGACGCCGCTCGACGTCGCCGAGAACCCGAAGAAGATCAAGATCGTCGAACTCGACGCCGCGCAACTGCCGCGCGCGCTGCCCGACGTCGACGCCGCGTCGATCAACACCGACTACGCGGTCAAGGCCGGGCTCACGCCGGTGAAGGATGCGATCGCGATCGAGGATCTGCGCGGGCCGTACGCGAACCTGATCGCGGTGCGCGCGCAGGACAAGGACAAGCCGTGGGTGAAGAAGCTCGTCGCGGCCTATGAATCGGACGACGTGCGCAAGTTCATCGACCAGAAGTTCGGCGGCGCGATCGTGCCGGCGTTCTGAGCGGTCTTCGCGCGTAGCGGCCGGCGACACGGTATCGGCGGCGCGACGCGCGCTTCGGAAAGCAAATCGCCCGCGCAAGCGGGCGATTTCGTTTGACGCAGGCGAGGGCCGGCGAGGCGCGCCGCGGCCCGGCGCGCGGGCCGGGCGTCCAGGCTCAGGCCGACAGCAGCGAACCGGTGCGGATCGCGGTCGCGCCGGCGATGCGCGCGACTTCCATGCCGGCCGTCGCGAAACGGACGATCTGGCGCGCGTACAGCACGCCCGACACGCTGCTCTTCAGCGTGACGACGCGATCGGTCAGCGGATCGACGATGTCGGCCACGACCTGGCCGGCCTCGATCATCACGCCGACCGGCGTACGGAACACGATCACGCCCGACACGGGCGCGACGAGCGGATCGGTGCCCGCGAGCGGCGTGGCCGGATGCGCGAGCGGCGGCAGCGGCGCCGGCGTGCCTTCGACGACACCGCGCTCGGTCAGGTATTCGACGATCGCCTGGGCATCCTTTTCGGCGAACTCGTACGACACGTCGCGTTCGCTGCGCAGTTCCACCGTGACGGAAATCGCGCCGTTCGGGATCGGGAAGCGGTCGCCGAAGCGGCTGCGCAGATCCGACCAGCAGAAGCTGTGGATTTCGTCGAATGGATTGCCGACCGAATTCAGCGCGAGCAGCGACGCCTGCGCATCGAGGTAGCGCGCCAGCGGTTCGACGTCTTCCCAGAGGTCGGGGTTCGTGTAGAGGTGCATCACCGCATCGCTGTCGCAGTGCAGGTCGAGCACGATGTCGGCGTCGAACGACAGCTTCTGCAGCGCGAGGCGCTGCGAGTCGAGTTCGGTGCGCGGTTTCTGTTCGTCGAGCGCTTCGCGCATCGCGGTGCGTACGACCGCGAGATTGCGCTGCGCGTCGTTCGTGAGGCGGTCTTCGACGCGCGGCAGCACGAGCGCCGCGAGATCGTAGAAGTTACGGTTGAAGTTCTGCATCGAGCCGAGCTCGAAGCGGCCGAGATGATCGCCGAACACGTGTTGCGACAGGCCGATCGGGTTGGGCACGGGCACGATGACGACTTCGCCGCGCAGTTTGCCGGCCGTCTCGAGCGCGGCGATCTTGCGGCGCAGCAGCGTGGCGACCAGCATGCCGGGCAACTCGTCCGCGTGCAGCGACGACTGGATGTAGACCTTCTTGCCGCCGCGCGGGCCGTAGTGGAAGCTGGTGATCTGGCGTTCGGTGCCGACGGCGGGGGAAATCAGCGGATGGGTCTGCGTTTGCATGATGGGGGGAGTGCGGCGCAGCCGCGAATGATCCGTGTGCGTGGAAGAACGATTGTACGTTGCCTTCGTCGCCGCCATCAAACCGGCGCCAGAACAAGCGGTTTTCCGTTGAGAATCATCAGCTTGGCGCGGAAAAAATAACGGCGCCCGCGTCGTGCGCAAAAAAAAAACGGGCTCCGTGCGGAGCCCGTTCCCGTCGCGCCGAATCGCGCGTTCGTCGGCCGTATTACTTGCCGTAGACGTCGAAATCGAAGTACTTCTTCGCGATCTTGTCGTACGTGCCGTCCTTGCGCATCGCGGCGATCGCGCCGTCGATCTTCGCCTTCAGGTCGGTGTCTTCCTTGCGCAGGCCGATACCGGCGCCGTTGCCGAGCGTCTTCGGATCGTCGAGATCCTTGCCGGCGAAGTCGAAGTTCGCGCCGCGCGGGGTCTTCAGGAAGCCGATCTCGGCTTGCACCGCGTCCTGCAGCGCGCCGTCCAGACGGCCGGAGATCAGGTCGGCGTAGACCTGGTCCTGGTTCTGGTAAGGCACGACGTTCACGCCCTTCGAGGCCCAGTACGTCTTCGCGTAGGTTTCCTGGATCGTGCCCTGCTCGACGCCGACCGACTTGCCCTTCAGCGATTCGGCCGTCGGCATCAGGCCCGTGCCCTTCTTCGTGACGAGGCGCGTCGGCGTGTTGAACAGCTTCGCGGAGAACGCGATCTGTTCCTGACGCGCCGGCGTCATCGACATCGACGACAGCACGCCGTCGAACTTGCGGGCCTTCAGCGCCGGGATCATCCCGTCGAAGTCGTTTTCGATCCACACGCACTTCGCGTTCATGCGGCGGCAGATTTCATTGCCGAGATCGACGTCGAAGCCGACCACCTTGCCGTCGGCGCCTTTCGATTCGAAAGGCGGGTAGCTTGCGTCGACGCCGAACCGCACGGTCGACCAGTCCTTCGCGTACGCGCTGCCGGCCGATACGGCGAGCAGGGCGACGGTCACAGCCGCAAGAATCTTTTTCACTCGGTGACTCCTCGTTTTGTTCGATGGGTGCGCGGTTGTGCCGCGCCGTAAGCCTTCGGCCCGCCGCGGCTTCGCGTCGGACAGTCCGTTTCGCCCGCCCGATGGGGGCGCGCGACGTGCGCAAGATTATCAAGACAAAATACCGGCGGGGCGCCTAGGACAAGCCCCGATACCGGGCCCGGCGGCGGCGCGCCGGGTGCGCCGCCGTTTCATCCACAGGAACGATTCAGCCGAGCGTTTCGTTGACCGCGCGCTGCAGGCAGGTGACGAAGTGCGACACGGCGGGCGTGGGCAGCAGGTCGCGCCGCGCGATGATCGACAGGTCGAAGCGTGGCATGCTTTCGTCCAGTTCGGCCGTGCGGATGCCGAGCGGCGCGACCATCGCGGCGAGCGGGCGCGTGAAGCAGCCGATCACGTCCGAGCGCGCGACGAGCCCGAGCGTCACCGCGAACGACATCGGCGAGCGCAGCAGACGTTTCGGCAGCGGCAGCCCGTGCGCCTCGAACATCCCGACCATCACGCTGTGCGGAAACTGCTCGGCGCCGACGGTGACGATCCATTCGGCGTCGAGCAGTTCCTCTAACCGGCGCGCGTGCGCGAGCGGGTGGCCGTCGCGCATCACGATCGTGAATTCGGTCGACAGCAGCGGCAATTGCGTGAAATCGCGGTCGAGCGCGGGCACATGGTGCATTGCAGCGATGTCGAGCGTGCCGTTGCGCAACTGCGCGAGCGCGTCGGGCACCGTCACTTCCTCCAGATGCAGGCTGACGTTCGGCATCGACCGGCGGAATGCCGTCACCGCGTGCGGCAGCGCGGTCAGTGCGATCGACGGCATCGTGCCGACCGCGACGCGGCCCGACATCTCGCCTTTCACCTGCTCGACGGCCTCGACCGTGCGGCGGACGTCGCCCAGCAACTGCTCGGCGCGCGGCAGCAGCGCCTCGCCGCAGGCGGTCAGCTCGACGCCGCGCACGCTGCGCGCGAGCAGCTCCGCGTTGAGCGCCGTTTCGAGTTCGCGGATCGTATGCGTGATCGCCGGCTGCGTGACGCCGAGTTCGCGCGCGGCGGCGCGCAGGCTCTTCAGGTGCGCGGCGGAGACGAACGCCTGGAGCTGCGCGATGTTCAGGGGATTGCGGATGCGGGTCATCGGTCGGGTCCGGTTGGCGCGAAAGGGGGCGGCGGGTTCATGCTTCAGGCGGCGATCCGGACGACGTCACGCATCGGCGCGCGCGCGGAACGCCTGCCGATAGCGCTGTGGCGACGTGCCGACGATGCGCGCGAAGCGCTCGCGAAACGCGGTGACCGAACCGAACCCGGCTTCCGTCGCCACATGTTCGATCGACAGCTCGGTCACCTCCAGCAACTGCTGCGCATGCCGCACGCGCGCGGTCTGCAGCCATTGGCCGGGCGACGTGCCGGTCTGCTCCTGGAAGCGCCGCGTCAGCGTGCGCACGCTCGTCGACGCCTTGCGCGCGATCGCGTCGAGCGTCAGCGGCTGGCGCAGGTTCGCGTGCAGCCAGTCCAGCAGGTCGTGCAGCCCGTCGCCGCCGGCCGGCCATTCGGGCGCGATGAACTGCGCCTGCCCGCCTTCGCGCACGCGCGGCGCCACCGCGCTGCGGGCGGCATCGACGGCGACCGCCGCGCCATAGTCGGCCTGGATCATGTGCAGGCACAGATCGAGGCCGGCCGCCGCGCCGGCCGACGTCAGGATCCGCCCGTTGTCGACGAACAGCACGTTCGGATCGACGTCGACGTTCGGGTAGCGGCGCGCGAGTTCGGCGGCCGCGAGCCAGTGCGTCGTCGCGCGCAGGCCGTCGAGCAGCCCGGCTTCCGCGAGCACGAACGCGCCGCTGCAGATCGACGCGATCCGGCAGCCGCGCGCGGCCGCCGCGCGCAGCGCGTCGAGCACGCGGCGCGACGTCGGCGCGAGCGGCACGGAGGTGCCGGGAACCATGATCGTGTCGGCGTCGGCCAGCGCATCGAGGCGAAACGGCGGGCGCAGCTCGAACAGGTCGCCGCCGACGCGCGGCTGGTCGCTGCACACGCGGACACGGTACGCCTGCGCGACATTGGGCGCCCGCACGCGCGCGAACGTGTCGCACGCGACACCCAGATCGAACGGGACGACATCGGGCAAAGCAAGCACGGCGACCGTGTGCATGGCATTCGTGGCCGTGGCCAGAATCCGTTGAAAGATGTCATTCTAGCCAATGGCTCGAACCCGCACTACACGCGACAATCGCCGCGGACCACCTGGAGCCCTGCCGATGACACAAGACGATCGCAACGCGTTGCGGAACCTGCAATACCTGTCGCTGCTGGAGGCGACCACCCTCGTCGCGCTGGTGTGCGTGGCCGTGCCGCTCAAGCATCTGGCCGGTTATCCGGTCGCGGTATCGATCATGGGCCCGGTTCACGGCATCGCGTTCGCGGTGTACGTGTGGGCGGTGGTCGGCACCGCGTCGAGCGGGCTGTGGCGCAAGGGCGAGGTCGCGCGGCTCGTGCTGTCGGCCGTCGTGCCGTTTGCGGGGCTGGCGAGCGCCGGCTGGATCGCGCGCAGGCGGCACGCGCGATGATCTACCTGGTGCTGAAGGCCGTGCATCTGGCCGCCGTCGTCACGTTCGTCGGCGGGCTGCTGTTGTCGTCGGTCGCGGTCCGGATCGCGAACCTCGCCGTGCATCGCGCGGTGCGGCGCTGGGATCGCACGGTGACGGCGCCCGCGCTCGCGATCGTGTGGATCGCCGGCATCGCGCTCGCGCTGAGCGGTCACTGGTTCGGCACCGCATGGCTGTTGGTGAAGCTCGCGATCGTCGTCGCGCTGTCGGTGCTGCACGGAATCCTGGCCGGCACGCTGCGGCGCATGGCGCGCGACGATCTCGTCGTCGTGCCGGCGCCGTGGCTCGGGCAGACGGCGGGCGCGGTGCTCGTCGCGATGGCGCTCGTCGTCGGGCTGGCCGTGATCAAGCCGTTCTGACGCGGCGAATCAGGCCAGCGCGAGCTCGACCGCCGCCAGCGTACGACGCCGGATCCAGCCGCTTCCCAGCCGGATCGCGAGCCAGTACGGCGCGAACAGGCAGCGCGTGCGTGCGCTCGGGCAATGGACGAAGGTTTCGGTGCGCAGGATGTGCGCGCCCGAGGCGAGCCCGACCACCTCGAACCGGAGTACCAGCTTCGCGTCGCGCGGGTCGTCGTGCCGGATGAAGGCGTCGGCATCGGCGATGGTGCGCACGTCGGGCGCCGGGCGCCAGAAGCGCCCGATCAAGCCGAGCGACAGCGACGTGTCGTCGCGATGAAGCGGCGTGAAGGCGTCGAAGCCGAAGCGCGCGCGGCCGGGGCCGGCCGGTACGTTGCGCAGCGCGCCGGCGATGGCCGCCGGGAATTCGCGCACCGTCAGCAGCGTGTCGATGACGGGATCGGCGCGCATGTCGAGCGACGCGACGACGTCGATGATGCGCGCGGGCGGCGCGCCGATCGGCTGCGATTCGTGCACTTCGTGGAAGCCGAACGACGGAATGAACGGCGGCTTGCGCGCCGAGGCCCGGGTGCTCGATTCGGAGACGATGCCGAGGGTGTTCATCGCGACTCCTGAAGGCAAAACGCGATCGTAGCACCGGGCGCGAACGGGCGTCGCGCCGTTTTCACGGAGCGCGTCACGCTGCGCCGCACGGACAAAAAAAGCCTGGAAACTCGCGTTCCCAGGCCTGGAGACCATCAACGACGATGGTGGAGGAGACGATGTCGTCCCGATGCGCGCCGCCCTTCTGCAGGCGACGTCGCGCATGTCCCGGGCTCAGATGGCCCAGCCGCCGAGATAGAACGTGACGAGCACGGCCGCGATGAGCACGGTGCCGACGTTGAGCTTGCGGAATTCGCCGCTGGCGAGGCGGCCGATCACGAGCGTCGAGAAGCCGAGCATGATGCCCGTCACGATGTTCGCGGTCAGCACGATGAACACCGCGCACACGAGGCCCGACATCGCGTCGACCATGTCGTCCATGTGCAGCTTGCTCACGCTGCCGAGCATCAGCAGGCCGACGTACATCAGCGCCGGTGCGGTGGCGTACGACGGCACGAGGCCCGCGAGCGGCGAGAAGAACATCACGACGAGGAACAGCAGGCCGACCACGGCCGCCGCGAGGCCCGTCTTCGCGCCGGCGGCCACGCCGACGCTCGACTCGATGTAGGCCGCCGCCGGCGCGCCGCCGAGGAAACCGGAGAAGATCGAGCTGATCGAATCGGCGGTCAGCGCACGGCCGCCGTTGATGATGCGGCCGTTCTCGTCGAGCTGGCCGGCTTGGCCCGCGACCGCGCGGATCGTGCCGGTCGCGTCGAACACGGCGGTCATCACCAGCGCGAGCACGCTCGGCAGCACGGCCATCGACAGCGCGCCCTTGATGTCCATCGCGCCGATCAGCGATGCGTGGCCCGGCGCGCTCAGCGACGGCAGCGCGAAGATGCCGCGGTATTTCACGCCCGGATCGAAGATCAGGCCGAACACCGAGATCGCGATCACGACGAGCAGGATGCCGCCCGGCACGCGACGTTTTTCGAGGCCGAAGATCGCGGCGAGGCCGATGACCGACATGATGACCGGGAACGCGGTGATCTGGCCGAGCGAGACCGGCAGGCCGGCGCCCGGGTTCTTGATCACGAGGCCGACGTCGTTCGACGCGATCAGCAGCAGGAACAGGCCGATGCCGATCCCGGTGCCGTGCGCGACGCCCGCGGGCAGGTTGCGCAGGATCCACGAACGCACGCCGGTGATCGAGATGCCGGTGAACACGAGGCCCATCAGGAACACGGCGCCGAGCGCGACCGTCGGAGGCAGCCCTTTGCCGAGCACGAGGCCGAACGCGGTGAACGCGGTCAGCGAGATCGCGCAGCCGATCGCGATCGGCAGCTTCGCCCACAGACCCATCAGCAGCGAGCCGAACGCGGTGGTGAGACACACCGCGACGAACACGGCGCTCGTGTCGAAGCCGGCCTTGCCGAACATGCCGGGCACGACGAACACGGAATAGACCATCGCGAGGAAGGTGGTCACGCCGGCAATGATCTCGCGGCGCTGCGTGCTGCCGCGCGACGCAATGCCGAAGTAGCGGTCGATGACTCCCTTGGTGCCAAAGTCAGTTTCTTCCGCGCCGACGCCGACCGTCGGCTGCACCGGGGTATCACTCATGAGCTTGCTCCTTTATCAGCATGCTGAAACGGCCCGTAGCGAACCGTCGTCAGGGTGTCTCGTATCTAGTTGGGATTGTTCGGCAACGTCGTGGGGACGCATGACGCGTGATGCGTGTCGTTACGTGCGAATCGAGACGATCGCGAGGGTGTCGCGTCGGACGACGCGTGGTGTGGGCGACCCCGTCACGTGTGCTTTGCCGTAGCGAAGGTTAGGCGAGCCGCCCATCACGTCCCATCGGGCGAAGAGCATGCAGCGCATGTCGCAGCGCTTATATCGGCGTGCAACGGGGCTCCGTCGTGTCGACCCGCGTGTATACGCCTAGTTCGAATCCGTTAAGGCGACTATTTGAATGCAGGGTCGACGGGCGGGGCGCCAGCGGGCGAGGCATTGAATTTTACGAACTGCTTTCAGGATGAACCGGGAAGCCGGTGCGAACCGGGGCGGGTGACGGGGTTCATCGCCGTGCGCAACCTGCATCCGGACGATGCAGCCGGCGCGCGTGCGCGGTTTCCGTGTCGGCACGGGCCTCAAGCGTGCGCGAGATGCGCGAGATACGCACAGAACATGTCGGCCATCGCGGCCGAATAGGCATCGATTTCCGCCGGCGTGCGCGCCGTTTCGGAGAACGCCTTGCCGCCCGTGGTGAGCGTCGTCAGGATCAGCTCGCACGCGAGCGCATGCGTCGCGTCAGGCACGTCGGGCAGCGCTTCGCGCATGAACGCGCTGAATGCGCGGTTGCCCTCGACCTTCACTTCCCGCGCCTCGGGAGCGTCGCGATAGAGCGGGGCGGCATCGTCGAGGGCGATGCGCATCGGCGCCTCGTCGCATTCCGAACGGATGAACGCGTGGACGGCGGTGCGCAACCGCTCCGGGGGCGTCTTTCGCGTGTCTTGCAGTATCCCGCACAGCATGTCGTACGTCTGCCGCCACTCGTCGTGCTGGAGCCGGAACAGCACGGACGCCTTGTTCGGGAAGTACTGGTACAGCGAGCCGACGCTCACGCCGGCCCGCTCGGCCACGCGCGCCATCGTGAAGCGCTGCGCACCTTCACTCGCCAAAACCTGAATAGCCGCCTGCAGGACGTCCTCGACGAGACGGGTCGAGCGCGCCTGCCGAGGCTGCTTGCGCGTGGCGATCGGGGCGTTTCGGCGGGCGGTCATGAGCGGTTTGCCAATGCGAATAGTAAAACCTGAATAGTTCGTCATATTCTAGTCGGGTGCAACGACGCACTCAACCGCTACCGGAGATATCGCATGACCACTCTGATGCTCGACCCGCTGGCTTCGCTGCTGGCGCGCCTGTTCGACGAAGCCGACGCGTCGTCGCCCGCGACGAGCCCGGCCTTCGCCAACGTGTCGCGCGACGAGCAAGCGCGGCTGATGCGCAGCAAGACGGACTACGCCGATCTGTATGCGCGCCTGAAGGACTACCCGCTTCCCGTGTCACGCGAGACGGGCATGCTGCTGTACATGCTCGCGCGTAGCGGCGGCGCGACGGCAATCGTTGAATTCGGTACGTCGTTCGGCATTTCGACGCTGCATCTCGCGGCCGCGCTGCGCGACAACGGCGGCGGGCGGCTGATTACGAGCGAGTTTGAACCGTCGAAGGTCGTGCGCGCACAGGCGAACCTGACGGCGGCAGGATTGGCTGATCTCGTGGAGATTCGCGAAGGCGATGCGCTGCGTACGCTGGCTAACGATCTGCCGGATGCGGTCGATCTGCTGCTGCTCGACGGAGCGAAGGCGCTGTATCCGGAGATTCTCGCGCTGGTCGAGCCGCGGCTCAGGGCGGGAGCGTTCGTCGTGGCCGACAACGCGGAATACAGCCCCGACTACCTTGCTTACGTGCGCGCACCGGAAAACGGCTATCTGTCGGTGCCGTTCGGCGGCGACGTCGAATTGTCGATGCGGACACGCTGACCAGACGGAACGAGGGTGTCGGCGATTTCACGCTTCCCCGCATCGAATATAGGATCGCTGATTGAATTGGGACACGTCGAAAGGCGACGGGATGATGCCCGTCGCTTGCGACGCCGTGCGTGTCACTTCAGGAACACGTAGCGCGCGAAGTACGGGAAGCGGCCGACCGCATGCTCGGTCGTGCACGTCGCGGCCGGCGGCGTGCCGCCCGCCGTGTCGAGCCGCTGCACGAAGCGCACGCCGGCGAGCGTGCCGGTTGCGGCCGGCGCCGCCGCGAGCAGCAGCTGCGGAACGCTGGCCGCGCTTGCGCTCGGCATTTCCGCGAGCTTCTTGCCGGTAATGCGGCTGCCGTCGAGCGCTTCCCACGACGGCCCCGCGCCGTGCCGCACGACGAGCGTGCCGCTTTCATCGAACAGCATCGCCTCCGGGCGCTTGAAGGCCCACGCGAGCCGGTGGTCGGCATCGTATTCGCACGCATAGATCTGCACGCCGGTCGCGGTGGTCGTCAGCACCGGCGTGGCCGGTGCTGGCGGCGCGAGGCCGGCGGCCTCGTCGGCGTGTGCGGGCGCGGTGAAAGCCGACAGGGAAAGACTGGCCACAAGGGCCAGCAGCATGTCGCGTGTCAGGGAGCGGCTTGGCATGAGGGGGCGTCCTTTCAAGTCGGGTGACGGTCGTACGGCGTCGATCCCGTCAACGTTAGACGCCCATCGCACAGGCTGCAATACGGAAATGACAATCGCGGCGATAGTCGCCGCGATTGCCGCAGGGCGCACGCGATCAGCGGATCGCGACCGGATTGATGTTGACCTGCGTGGAGCCGACGTACAGCGGCTGGCCGAGCACGAACAGGAATTCCCACGCCTTGTCGCGCACCAGCGCGCGGCTGTCGATCAGTTCCAGGTTGTAGATGCCGCGCTTCGCGAGCATGTACTGGTTGATCGGGAATTCGTCCCGCGTGTGCGGATTCGGATAGACCTCCGACGCCCACGTGTCGCCGCCGAACGCGACGATCCCCTGGTCGGCCAGCCATTTCGCGGCTTCCATGCCGATGCCGGGCTCGACCTCGAGGAACTGCTTGTCGTCCTTGCCGACAAGCTCCAGCCAGCCGGTGTTGAACAGCACGACGTCGCCCTTGCGCAGCGTCAGCCCCTGCTTCTTCAGCACGGCCTGGATGTCGGCGACCGTGAACTCGGTGCCGCCCGGCACGATCGGCTTGCCGTAGTAGGCAGTCATGTCGAGCACGACGCCGCGCGTGACGATCGGCGGCACCTTCTCGACGCCGAGCTTCTTCACGCCGTCGACGGTCACGAAATCGGCCGCGCGGTTGCCGTTGTAGTACACGTTGTCGATGCCGATGTGGCCGATGCCGTTGAGCTGCGTGCCGACGCCGGTCCATGCGTTGACGAGTTCGTCGTTGAACGTGAACTTGTTCGGACCGAGGCTCTTGCCGGCCTGCTGGCCGACCTGCACGTTGTACAGCCGGAAGCTGCGGTGACGGAACGCCGGCAGGTTCTTGTCCACCGGCACGGCCAACGGATAGGCCTTGCCGACCTTCACGAGGCCGACCGCCTGCTTGACGACGTCGGGCGTCAGCAGGTTGGCCGCGCCGATTTCGTCGTTCGCGCCATAGACGGACGGATACCAGTCGGCCGCCGGAGCGGACGGGGCGGCGTGGGCCGCTTGCGCGGCCGCGAACGGCAGGATCGCGGCGAGCGCGAGCCGGGCGAGCGTTGTTTTCATTTCAGATTCCTGTAGCGTGTTACGCCGCGGCTTGCGCGAGCGTCGGATAGTCGGTCAGGCCTCGGGCGCCCCCGCCGAACAGCGTGTTGCGATCGTGCGGCGCGAGCGCGGCGCCGGTGCGCAGCCGCTCGGGCAGGTCGGGGTTCGCGACGAACGGGCGGCCGAAGGCGACGAGGTCGGCCCAGCCGGCGGCGATCGCTTCGCGGGCGCGCTCGGCGGTGTATGCGCCGGCATAGATCAGCACGCCCGGGTACGCGGCGCGCAGTTGCTGCTTGAAGGCGACCGGCATCAGCGGCGCGTCGTCCCAGTCGGCTTCCGCGATGTGCAGGTAGCCGACGCCGAGTTCGCCGAGCAGCTTCGCGGCGGCGAGATAGGTGGTTTCCGGATCGTCGTCGACGCAGCCGTTCAGCGTGGTCAGCGGCGCGAGGCGGATGCCGACGCGCGACGCGTCGCCGGTGCCGTCGATCAGCGCCTGCGTGACTTCGCGCAGGAACCGCAGCCGGTTTTCCAGCGAGCCGCCGTACGCATCGGTACGCGTGTTCGCGTTCGAGTCGATGAACTGGTTCACGAGGTAGCCGTTCGCGCCGTGCAGCTCGACGCCGTCGAAGCCCGCTTCGATCGCATGGCGGGCGGCGGCGCGGTACTGGCCGACGATCTCGCGGATCTCGTCGATCGACAGTGCGCGCGGCTCGGACGCCTGCACGAAGCCCGGCGTGCTGCCGTCTTCACCGGCGACGAACACGTTCACGCCCTTCGCCTGGAGCGACGACGACGATACCGGTTGCTGGCCGCCGAGCAGGCTCGTATGGCTCAGCCGGCCGACGTGCCACAGCTGCGCGAAGATGCGGCCGTGCGCGGCATGCACGGCGTCCGTCACCTTGCGCCAGCCGGCGACCTGCGACGGCGTGTGAATGCCGGGCGTCCACGCGTAGCCCTTGCCGAGCGGCGCGATGTAGGTGCCTTCGCTGACGATCAGGCCCGCACTCGCGCGCTGCGCGTAGTACGCGGCCATCAGTTCGTTGGCTTCGTCGCCGGGCTGGCTGGCGCGCGAGCGCGTCATCGGCGGCATCACGATGCGGTTCGGCAGCGTCAGCGCGCCGAATTGCAGCGGTTGGAACAGCGGGTCCTGGGTCATGATGGTGTCCTGTCGGTGCCGCGGCCGGCGGGCCGCGGACGGGTCATATCGGATGAAGGCGCGGCGCGCTTGTATGTTCAGTACTGACCAGTACGGTAAAGTCTGGTGGTAGCCAGACGAGACCGTGCAGTTTGCCCCGCGCTTGGGTGTTGGCGCCCGTGACTGAGTACAAAACGCACGGTTGCCGTGCTGGTCTTCCTGAAGCCCGAACGGTTACGCGCGCCATTTACATCGAGTGCGCATGTACAAGCATGGGATCCGAAGATCATGTCTGCTCCTTC
>NZ_JACCQB010000075.1:0-28659 GCF_015712265.1 Burkholderia sp. 9777_1386
CGGGCCGGCGAGCCGGCGTACCGTCGGTCGGCATGCCCGTGCGCGCGCGCGCGGCCGCCGCGGCGGTTGCGCCATTGTATCGGCCCCGCGTGCGCGTGCCGCTCATGCGCGCGTCAGATGCGTGTACAGCGCGTGCGCGATCGCGATGTCCTCGAGCCCGAGGCCGATCGAGCGAAAGAACGCGTGACGCGTGCGCGATGGCGCGGCGCAACTGCCGGCGACGAGCGCGGGCAGGTCGCCGACGATCCGGCCGGCATCCCAGCCGTGCTCGGCCGCGGCGATCTGCATCTCGCCGGCGCTCGCGGGCGTCGTGTGCCGGTAGTCGCAGTAGACGTCCATGTCCGGCAGCCACGCGGGCGGGATTTCGTGCGCGCGCGCGACGTTCGTGCTGATCGACGTGACGAGCGCGGGGCGCGTGAGCATTCCGTCGCCGAGCACGGGCGTGCCCGACGACGTGCACAGCATCACCACGTCCGCATCGCGCACGCAGGCCTCGACGCTTGCCGCCGCGCGTGCGCGCGGGTCGAGCGCGGCGAGGCCCGCCTGCAGCGCCGCGTTGCCGACCAGCGCGGGCGAGTACACGCGGATCGTGTCCCAGTCGCGCAGCGCCGCCGTGTGCTTCAGGTGCGCAAGGCCGACCGCGCCCGCGCCGACGATCGCGAGACGGCGCGCGTCGCGCGGCGCGAGGCAATCGACCGCGAGCGCCGTCGTGCCGGCCGTGCGCTCGACGGTCAGCAACCCGGCGTCGCACCACATCAGCGGCTGGCCGGTTTGCATCGACATCAGCGCGGTCCACGCGGTGACGATCGGTTTGCCGTCGGGCGTGCCGCCCGTCACGACGTACGGCGACAGCTTCGCGCCGAATACCTGTGCGTCGGCGAGCGCGCCGAGATACGTGATGAAGTCGCCGGCCTGGTCGGGAAACAGCGTGAGCGTCTGCGGTGGCTGCACCGCGCGCGCCGCGGCGAGCGACGCGAACATGCGGCGCAGCGTGCCGAGCACGTCGAGCGACGGCAGCGCCGCGCGCACCGCGGCCTCGTCGACGGTCAGCGGCAGAGTAGGGACGGTTTGCGTCATGAGGACATCTCCGGTTCGGGCTGGACAGAAAGTCTCGAAAGACGGCGTCCGGTGGGGTTCGTGATGGACGAAAAGTCTAATATAGACAAATGAAATCTGGAGGATTTTTATTTTCGGGACAGAGATTCTTTGCCATCGCCATGAAAAACACCATGAAATCAACGGCATTCCGAGCGGGTGACGAAATTTCGACGTGAAGCAGCAGCGCGATCTCCTCGTATCCCCTATGGTCTATAGTAGACTTTAAGTCTATATTTCTGCGTGCGGGACCCGACACGTCGCCATGCGGCGGCCACCTGCGTCGAATGCCGACCCGGCGCCCGACCCGGCGCGCCGTACGACCCGATCTTCATCGCCACACTCCAGAACAGAAGGACCGTCATGAACTGGAAACTTTCCCTCTGCGCCGCTGCGGCGCTCGCGTGCGCGGCCGTCACGGCCCATGCGGAAACCACGTTGCGCTTCGGGATCGAAGCCGCCTATCCGCCGTTCGAGAGCAAGACGCCGGCCGGCCAGTTGCAGGGTTTCGACGTCGACGTCGGCAACGCGGTGTGCGCGAAGCTGAACATGAAGTGCGTGTGGGTCGAGAATTCGTTCGACGGGCTGATCCCGGCGCTGCAGGCGCGCAAGTTCGACGCGATCAACTCGGCGATGAACATCACCGCGAAGCGCAAGCAGAGCATCGATTTCACGCCGGCGATCTACGTGGTGCCGATCGTGATGGTCGCGAAGCACGGCTCGCCGCTGAAGCCCGACGTCGCGAGCCTGCGCGGCAAGCACGTCGGCGTGCTGCAGGGCTCGTCGCAGGAGGATTTCCTGAAGGCGCACTGGGCCAATGCGGGCGTGGCCGTCGTGTCGTACCAGGATCAGGACCAGATCTATGCCGATCTCGTCGCGGGGCGTCTCGACGCGGCCGTGCAGGAAGCGCAGACCGCGCAGGACGGGTTCCTCGACAAGCCGGCCGGCCGCGACTACCAGATCGTCGGCGAACCGCTGAAGGATCCAGCGACGCTCGGCGAAGGCACCGGCTTCGGGATGCGCAAGAACGACAAGGCGCTGCAGGCGAAGATCGTCGGCGCGCTCGACGCGCTGAAGAAGGACGGCACGCTGAGCGCGCTGTCGCAGAAGTACTTCAAGCGCGACATCATCGCGAAGTAAGCGCCGCCGCGTGCCGGCCGCGGGGCCGGCGCACGGCGCATCCCATCTCGACGCAGTGCGGGGAACCATGGATTTCGACGTGATCGTTCTGGGGGCCGGCATCGTCGGCGTGTCGTCGGCGCTGCATCTGCAGGATCGCGGGCTGCGCGTCGCGCTCGTCGACCGGCGCGCGCCCGGCGAGGAAACCAGCCACGGCAATGCGGGACTGATCGAGCGCTCGTCGGTCGTGCCGTATGCGTTTCCGCGCCGGCTCGGCACGCTGCTGCGCTATGCGCGCAACCGCTCGGTCGATCTCTATTGGGACTACCGTGCGCTGCCCGCGTATGCGGGCTGGCTCGCGCGCTTCTGGCGCGAATCGTCGCCGCAGCGGCTCGCGGCCGCCGCGCGCGACCTGCTGCCGCTCGTGGCGGCGAGCGTCGTCGAGCACGATGCGCTGCTCGCGCGCACCGACGCGCAGCCGCTCGTGCACGACGGCGGCTGGATCGAGGCGTTTCGTTCGCCCGCGTTGTTCGACGCGGAAGCGCGCGCACAGCAGCGCGTGGCCGATGCGCACGGGCTGCGGATGACCGTACTCGACGCGCATGCGCTGCGCGCGCGCGAGCCCGGTATCGGCGACGCCTTCTGCGGCGCCTTTCACTGGCAGGACCCGAAGACCGTGTCGAGCCCGGGCGGGCTGACCAAGGCCTATGCGCGGCTGTTCGAGCGTGACGGCGGCACGTTCGTGCGCGGCGACGCGACGACGCTCGTGCAGGTGGATGACGGCTGGCAGGTCCGGACCGAACACGGGCCGCTCGTGGCACGCTCGGCCGTGGTCGCGCTGGGCCCGTGGTCCGATCAGGTGTTCGCGCCGCTCGGTTACCGGATTCCGCTGCGCGCGAAGCGCGGCTATCACATGCATTACCGGCCGACGCGCACGCCGCTGAACGTGCCCGTGTGCGATACCGAGGCAGGCTTCGTCGTCGCGCCGATGGAGGGCGGCCGCCTGCGACTCACGACGGGCGTCGAGATCGCGCCGCGCGACGCGCCGCCGACCGGCGTGCAGCTCGCGCGCGCCGAACCGCTGGCGCGTGACGCGTTCGGCATCGGCGAGCGGCTCGACCCGGAGCCGTGGCTCGGGATGCGGCCGTGCACGCCCGACATGCGCCCGGTGATCGGGCCCGCGCCGCGCCACCGGCATTTGTGGTTCGCGTTCGGTCATTGCCATCACGGACTCACGCTCGGGCCCGCGACCGGCCGCCTGCTCGCCGAAATGATGACGGGCGCGCCGACCTATATCGATCCCCATCCGTACCGGCCCGCACGCTTCGGCTGAGCCTGCGGCGTGCAGATGCGGCTTCGGCCGCCGGCACGCGCCGGTGGCCATGCGCACGCTTCACAGTTTTTCATTCTGCTATCCGGGTTATCGAAATCCACGCAATCGTAAATGATCTGCGTAATCGATAAGAAAGAAAATTGCGCGATAAAAGAAAATCAGCAAATTCGCGATTTATCAATGCATTTTCATATTGCTGAAATGCGTAATGGGCAGTCCGTCATGGCGGTATGGGGTCTCATCGTGATCGCGTGTTTCGACGTTACGCGGAATGTACCGGAACACGTTACTACGGGGCTCGCAAACGTTACGTTACATCCGCGTTCCGGCGACCTTTTTCATCAGACGATTCGGGCTCCGCAATTCAGGAATTTCGCCTGAAATCGATTAAAAAACGTTATTACCGGTCATTAGGCAGACGAATCAATCCCGTTTTTTGAATTGGCACGCTTCGTGCAATCCGTCCCCATGCTTTGTCAACGTAGTGCCAACCGAGATGGGGAAAATAAAGATGGGACAGAATTTTAAATTGACGGGTGTGGCGCTGTCGGTCGCGACGGTGTTCGGGGTGCTGGCTTCGGGTTCCGCGATGGCGGGGGCGCTCGACTCGCTGCCGATCCCGCAAGTGATCGTCAATCCGCCGACGAACAGCGTGTCGGTCGGGCTGGTCGCGACGGGCACGTCGCCGCTGGGCTCGGTCACCGTGACGGCGGGCGGGTCGGGGGCGATTCAGACGTCGCTCGGTGACCCGGGACACGTGCTGTCCGGCGCCGTGGGGGCGGTGACGGGCGCACTCGGCGGTGGCGGCGGGGTGCAGCCGCTGGCGCCGGTGCAAGGCGTGGTGAATCAGGTGACCGGGGCGCTCGGCGGTGGCAACCCGGCAGGCGCGCTGACCGGGGCGCTGAATACGGCGACGGGCGCGCTGAGCAATGCGGTTGGCACGGCCACGGGTGCGCTGGGCGGTATCGGCGGCGGTGCGAATCCGCTGGCGCCGGTTCAGGGTGTGGTGAATCAGGTGACGGGTGCGCTCGGTGGCGGCAACCCGGCAGGTGCGTTGAGCGGTGCCGTGGGTACGGTCACCGGCGCGCTGGGCGGCATCGGTGGCGGCGCGAACCCGCTGGCGCCGGTTCAGGGTGTGGTGAATCAAGTAACGGGTGCGTTGAGCGGCGGCAACCCGGCCGGGGCATTGACCGGCGCGCTGAATACGGCAACCGGCACGCTGAGCAACGCGCTCGGCACCGCAACGGGCGCACTGGGCGGCATCGGTGGCGGCTCGAACCCGCTGGCGCCGGTTCAGGGTGTGGTGAATCAAGTAACGGGTGCGTTGAGCGGCGGCAACCCGGCTGGCGCGCTGACCGGCGCGCTGAACACGGCAACCGGTACGTTGAGCAACGCGCTCGGTACGGCAACGGGTGCGCTGGGCGGCATCGGTGGGGGCTCGAACCCGCTGGCGCCGGTTCAGGGTGTGGTGAATCAAGTAACGGGCGCCCTGAGCGGCGGCAACCCGGCCGGTGCATTGACCGGCGCGGTGAATACGGCAACCGGCACGCTGAGCAACGCGCTCGGCACCGCAACGGGCGCGCTGGGCGGCATCGGCGGCGGCTCGAACCCGCTGGCACCGGTTCAGGGTGTCGTGAACGGGCTCACGGGCACGATCGGCGGTGGCGATCCGGCCGGTGCGCTGACTGGCGCCGTGGGCACGGTCACCGGGGCGTTGGGCAACCTTGGCGGCGGCTCGAACCCGCTGGCGCCGGTGCAAGGCGTAGTGAACGGCGTGACGGGTGCACTTGGCGGCAGCAATCCCGCAGGCGCACTGACCGGCGCGCTCGGCACGGTAACCGGCGCACTGGGCGGCGTTGGCGGCGGCAACCCGGCAGGCGCACTGACCGGTGCCCTCGGTACGGTAACCGGCGCACTGGGCGGTGTTGGCGGCGGCAATCCGGCAGGCGCGTTGACCGGTGCCCTCGGTACGGTAACCGGCGCACTGGGCGGTGTTGGCGGCGGCAATCCAGCAGGCGCCTTGACCGGTGTCCTCGGTACGGTAACCGGCGCACTGGGCGGCGTTGGCGGCGGTAATCCGGCAGGCGCCTTGACCGGTGCCCTCGGCACGGTCACCGGCGCACTGGGTGGCGTCGGCGGCGGCAACCCGGCAGGCGCACTGACCGGTGCCCTCGGCACGGTAGCCGGCGCACTGGGCGGCATCGGCGGCGGCAACCCGGCAGGCGCGTTGACCGGTGCCCTCGGCACGGTAACCGGCGCACTGGGCGGCATCGGCGGCAGCAACCCCGCAGGCGCACTGACCGGCGCCCTCGGCACCGTAACCGGCGCGTTGGGCAACCTCGGCGGCGGCGCAAACCCGATCACCCCGATCCAGAACGTCGTGAACCAGGTCACGGGCACGCTCGGCAGCGGCAACCCGGCCGGCGCACTGAGCAACGCGGTCAACACGATCACGGGCACGCTTGGCAACGTCGGCGGTGCCGGGAGCCCGCTCGCGCCGGTGCAAGGTGCCGTCACGCAGCTCGCCGGCACGCTCGGCAACGGCGATCCTGCCGGTGCGCTGACGAACGCGCTGAACTCGGTGACGGGCGCGCTCAGCGGCGCGAACCCGTTGGCGCCGGTGCAGGGTGTCGTCAACCAGGTCGTCGGCACGCTGTCCGGTGCGGGCGGCGGCAGCCCGATCACGCCGATCACGAACCTCGTCAACGGTCTGCAGAATGCGCTGCCGGGCGGTAATCCGGCCGGCGCGCTGACCGGCGCACTCGGTTCGGTGACGGGCGCGCTCGGCAATCTCGGCGGCTCCAACCCGCTGGCGCCGGTGCAAGGCGTCGTGAACCAGGTCGTCGGCACGCTGGGCGGCAGCAACCCGGCCGGCACGCTGAGCAACGCGATCGGCACGGCCACGGGCGCCCTCGGCAACGCGGTCGGCTCGGCGGCGGGCGCGCTCGGCGCACTGGGCGGCACGAACCCGCTGGCGCCGGTGCAGGGTGTCGTGAACCAGGTCGTCGGCACGCTCGGCGGCGGCAATCCGGCCGGTGCACTGACGGGCGCGCTGAACTCGGTGACGGGTGCCCTCGGCAATCTCGGCGGCTCCAACCCGCTGGCGCCGGTGCAAGGCGTCGTGAACCAGGTGGTCGGCACGCTGTCCGGCGCCGCCGGCAACAGCCCGATCGCGCCGATCACGAACCTCGTGAGCGGCCTGACGGGCGGCGGCAACCCGGCCGGCGCACTGACCGGCGCGCTCGGTTCGGTGACGGGCGCACTCGGATCCGGCCCGGCGGCACTCGGCCAGGCGGCCGGCGCGCTGTCGGGGGCGGCCGGTTCGACGGCAGCGGCGGGCGGCAGCCTGCTCGGCGCGGGCGCGAACGCGGCCGGCGGTACGGCCGGCGCGGTCGGTTCGCTGCTGACGACGGGGGCCAACTCGACGGCGACGGTCGTCAACGCGGTCGGCACGTCGGTGGGCACGGCGCTCGGTTCCGCGCCGAGCCTGTCGGTGACGCCGCACTCGGGCAACAGCTCGCCGAACAACCCGCTCGCACCGGTGACGACGCTGCTCCAGTCGCTGACCGGCGCACTGCCGAGGTAAGCAGCCGAAACCGGCCGAACCTGCACGACGGCGCTGCATCGGCCGTCGTGCGAAACGGACGTGCAATACGGGCCGTGCGATACGGTCGCGCAACGCGGCATGACAGCGATGTCATGCCGCGTTGTCGTTTGCGGGTTCCCGCTTTCTTTCGTCGCATGAACGATCGTCGCCGCTCGTCGCGCTGCCGGATGGAATAACCGGCCGTCGCCGTCCGTTTACATACCGAGTTCCGGCACCGCCGGCCGGCGGGATAATGATCGCGACGCAGCCGATCGTCCCGTCCGGCGGCACCGTGTCGCGACACGACGCCAAGGAGAACGGGAATGAAACGGATGATCTTCGCTGCCGCGCTGACGGCGGCGATCGCGCGGCCGGCGGCCGCCGAACCGCCACAGGCCGGCGACGGGAAACTGGTCGACGAAGCGCACATGACGCTGTACGTATTCGATCGCGATGCGCCGGGCAAGAGCATGTGCGACGGCACGTGCGCGGCCAACTGGCCGCCCGCGCTCGCCGACGCGTACGACAAGGCGTCGGGCGCGCTGAGCCTCGTCGCCCGCGACGACGGCAAAAAGCAGTGGGCGTACCGCGGCCGCCCGCTGTATCGCTGGAAGATGGACCACAAGGCCGGCGACGCGGGCGGCGACGGAATCGGCGGCATGTGGCACGTCGCGCGGCCATGACCGCGCGGCGACGCGCGAGGCATCCCGATGAGCTATGAGTCGGACCTGCTGGTGTGGCTCCCGCATCTCACGCGCTATGCGCGTGCGCTGACGGGCGAGCGCGCATGGGCCGACGACCTCGTGCAGGACACGCTCGAGCGTGCGCTGAACCGGCCGCCGCGCGACGGCGGCCACCTGCGCGCATGGCTGCTGACGCTGTTGCGGCACCGCTTCATCGACCAGTTGCGCGCGCGGCACGAGATCGCGGTCGACGACGCGACGGCGCCGTGGCAGACGATGGCCGCGCCTGCGGGCGCGGTCGGCGGGCTGGAGTTGCGCGACGTGCAGCGCGCGCTGTACCGGCTGCCGGTCGAACAGCGCGAGGTGCTGCTGCTGGTCGCGCTCGAGGAGTTGAGCTATCGCGATGCCGCGCAGGTGCTCGGCGTGCCGGTCGGCACGGTGATGTCGCGGCTCGCACGGGCGCGCGCGCAGATGCGCGCGTTGCTGTCGGACGCGCCGCCGGCGCACGGCACGGCCACGTTACGGGTGATCGGGAAGCCATGATGGACGATCCGCGCAAGCCTTCGAACCAGCAGGACGACGATGCGTCGGCGCAACTGCTGTCCGCGTTGCTGGACGGCGAATTGTCCGGGCACGAACGCCGCGAGATGCTCGAGCGCCTGCAGTCCGATCCGCAGGAAGCCGAACGATTTGCGCATTACCGTGCGCAGCGCGATGCGCTGAAGGCGCTGTTCCCGTTGCCGGGTGCCGCGCCCGCGTTGTTCGTGCAGCGCCGCGCGCCGCGCTGGCGCGCCGTCGCGCATGCATTCGCGGGGCTGGCGGCCGGCCTGCTGATCGGCGTCGCGCTGCATGCGGGCTGGGCGGCATTCGGCCGCGCACCGGCGTTCGCCGCGCGCGCCGATGTCGCGTACGCCGAGTACGCCGCCGACCGCGAGCATCCGGTGGAGGTGGGTGCGGCCGATCCCGCCCGTCTCGCCGCGTGGCTGTCGGCGCGCATCGGCCGGCCGGTGCGCGCGCCGTCGCTCGACGAATACGGTTACGCGCTGCTGGGCGGCCGGTTGCTGCCCGGCGACGCGGGGCCGGCCGCGCAGCTCATGTACCAGCGCGCGGACGGCGCGCGCGTGACGCTGTACATGACCGCATACGACGCGCGCCGCCTCGCGCCGCGGGTGATGTCGGCCGACGGTCGCTACACGTATTTCTGGTCGGATCGCGGCATCGGTTATGCGCTGTCCGGTCGCGGCGACGAACGGCGTCTGCGCGAACTCGCGATCGACGCATGCGGTGCGCTGGGCGGCCCGACCGACGCGTGGAAGGGATGACGCGCGGCGCCCGCAGGGAGCAGGCAATGAAGACGGCGATGATGAAGGGGCTCGTGCTGGCGGCGTGCGTCGCGGGCACGATGCTTGCGCGAGCGCAGGGCGATGCGCCGGTGCACGTGCCGGTCGATGCCGATGGCGTGCAGCGGGTGACGATCGTCGGCGGCAGCTATTTCTTCCGGCCCAACCACGTGATCGTCCGCGCGCACGTGCCGGTCGAGCTGACCGTATCGGCCGAACCCGGCGTCGTGCCGCACAGCTTCGAGATCGACGCGCCGCCGCAGGCGGGCATCGCGGTGCATACCGAACTCGGCACGACGCCGAGAACGTTTCGTTTCACGCCGCAGCAGCCGGGGCGGTTCGCCTACTATTGCACGCACCGGCTGCTGTTTTTCGGCAGCCATCGCGCGCGCGGAATGGAAGGCGTGCTCGATGTCGAGGCGGCGCCATGATCGCCGCGTTGCTGGCCGCGAGCCTGATAGGAGCGAGCATGACAGCCGATCCCGTGACCGTCGCGCAGGCGCATTTCGACCACGTCCGCTCGTACCGCGCGACGATCCGCTCGTCGGCGCGCGACGGCGAGCACACCGAAATCCGCTACGCGTACCTGAAACCGGGCTTCGTCCGGATGGATTTCGTGTCGCCGCATCGCGGCGCGGTGCTCGCGTACGATCCCGGCGACGGCAAGGTGCGGCTGCGCCCGTTCGGCACGCATGCGCCGCCCGCGTTGACGCTGTCGCCGTCCAATCCGCTCGTGCGCGACCGCACCGGCCACCGGGTCGACCGCTCGGACGTCGGCGAACTGCTGCGCAACGTGCATGCGCTGCAGCAGGGCGGCGCGACGGTGACCGAAGGCGAGGAGGCCGTCGGCGGCCGGACCGCGCTGCGCGTGCTGGTCACGGGCGCGCCCGCGCACGCGGTCGACGGCGTGCATCGCTACCGGCTGTGGCTCGACGCCGCGGACGGTTTTCCGCTGAAGGTCATCAGCTACGCGAACGATGACGACACGCCGCTCGAAACCGTGACGCTCGACGACGTGGAGATCGACGTCGCGTTTCCCGAGCGTTTCTTCGCGCCCTGACGGCGCGCCATCCGTGTTCCTGACGCGCATGCCGGAGGCTGCATGGCGGAGTACCGGTTTTCGACGACCTGGCGGGTGGATGCGCCGCTCGCGGCGGTCTGGGACGCGATCTACCAGGTCGACCGCTGGCCCGACTGGTGGAAGGGCGCCGTGCGTACCGTCGAGCTCGAGCCCGGCGACGCGCGCGGCGTCGGCGCGCTGCACCGGTATACCTGGAAGGGCGCGCTGCCGTACCGGCTGACCTTCGACATGCGCGTGCGGCGCGTCGAGCGGCCGCATGCGCTCGAAGGCCATGCGAGCGGCGCGATCGAGGGCGACGGCCGCTGGTCGTTCGTCGCCGACGGCGCGCGCACCGTCGTGCGCTACGACTGGCACATCCGCACGCACGCGCGCTGGATGAACTGGCTGGAACCGCTCGCGCGGCCGCTGTTCCGGTGGAATCACGACGTCGTGATGCGCGAAGGCGCGAAAGGGCTCGCACGGCGGCTCGGTGCGGCCGTCGAGACGGACGGCCGGACCTTTCGGCCGCTGTCGGGCGCGGACTGCGCCGATGCGTGAGGATCGGCCCGGCGAAGCCGACTGACGGACGCGTCGCGACGGGCGAAATCGGCGTCCGCGCGGTTTTTTCGATGCGATGTCAGCGGTCTCGGGAACTCCGGGCTTACCCGGTGTCCAAACGGGGCTGGATGAGATGCGCGGGCCGCACGAGCCCGCGGGCGGAGCTGGATGTGTTCGGTTTGTCTTTGTTTTAAAAGGGTTTTTTGTCGCTTTTGTCTGTTTTCCCCGCTGCGCCGCCGCCCCGAAAATTCCTCCAGTTCCCCTTCTTGAATTTGTCAAAACCCGTCCATATAATTAGCACTCGCTGCACGAGAGTGCTAACAATTCTCTGCCGGGCGATGAGCCGGGCAGATTCCCTAAGCGTTCTTCAATCTCAGTCAAGAGAGGAGTGAATATGAACCTTCGTCCTTTGCACGATCGCGTGATCGTCAAGCGCCTGGATCAGGAAACCAAGACCGCCTCGGGCATCGTGATCCCCGACGCCGCTGCTGAAAAGCCGGATCAGGGCGAAGTCCTGGCCATCGGCCCGGGCAAGCGCGACGACAAGGGTGCGCCGATCGCGCTCGACGTGAAGGTCGGCGATCGCGTCCTGTTCGGCAAGTACGCAGGCCAGACCGTGAAGGTCGACGGCCAGGAACTGCTGGTCATGCGCGAAGAAGACATCATGGCCGTGGTCAACGCCAAGTAAGCGTCATCCGACGGTACATATTCCCAAGAATTCAAGGAGTTAGAAGATGGCAGCTAAAGACGTCGTATTCGGCGATTCCGCCCGTTCGAAGATGGTCGAAGGCGTGAACATTCTCGCCAACGCAGTCAAGGTCACGCTGGGTCCGAAGGGCCGCAACGTCGTGCTCGAGCGCAGCTTCGGCGGCCCGACGGTCACCAAGGACGGTGTGTCGGTCGCGAAGGAAATCGAGCTGAAGGACAAGCTCCAGAACATGGGCGCGCAAATGGTCAAGGAAGTCGCTTCCAAGACCAGCGACAACGCAGGCGACGGCACGACGACGGCAACCGTCCTCGCGCAATCGATCGTTCGCGAAGGCATGAAGTACGTCGCATCGGGCATGAACCCGATGGACCTGAAGCGCGGCATCGACAAGGCAGTCGCAGCGGCTGTCGAAGAGCTGAAGAAGATCAGCAAGCCGTGCACGACCAACAAGGAAATCGCACAAGTCGGCTCGATCTCGGCGAACAGCGATTCGTCGATCGGCGATCGCATCGCTGAAGCGATGGACAAGGTCGGCAAGGAAGGCGTCATCACCGTCGAAGACGGCAAGTCGCTGGCCGACGAACTCGACGTCGTCGAAGGCATGCAATTCGACCGCGGCTACCTGTCGCCGTACTTCATCAACAACCCGGACAAGCAAGTCGCCGTCCTCGACAACCCGTTCGTGCTGCTGCACGACAAGAAGGTGTCGAACATCCGTGATCTGCTGCCGGTGCTCGAGCAAGTCGCGAAGGCTGGCCGTCCGCTGCTGATCATCGCAGAAGACGTCGAAGGCGAAGCGCTCGCGACGCTGGTCGTCAACAACATCCGCGGCATCCTGAAGACCGTTGCGGTCAAGGCGCCGGGCTTCGGCGATCGTCGCAAGGCGATGCTGGAAGACATCGCGATCCTGACCGGCGGTCAAGTCATCGCGGAAGAAACCGGCCTGACGCTCGAGAAGGCAACGCTGGCGGAACTGGGCCAGGCGAAGCGCATCGAAGTGGGCAAGGAAAACACGACGATCATCGACGGCGCAGGCGAAGCTGCAAGCATCGAAGCACGCGTGAAGCAAGTGCGCGCGCAAATCGAGGAAGCGACGTCGGACTACGACCGTGAAAAGCTGCAAGAGCGCGTGGCCAAGCTGGCAGGCGGCGTTGCAGTGATCAAGGTCGGTGCTGCGACCGAAGTCGAAATGAAGGAAAAGAAGGCACGTGTCGAAGACGCACTGCACGCAACCCGCGCAGCTGTGGAAGAAGGCATCGTGGCAGGTGGCGGCGTTGCGCTGATCCGTGCACGCACCGCGATCGCAGGCCTGACCGGCGCGAACGCCGACCAGAACGCCGGCATCAAGATCGTGCTGCGCGCGATGGAAGAGCCGCTGCGCCAGATCGTCACGAACGGTGGCGAAGAAGCGAGCGTCGTGGTGGCGGCAGTTGCAGCAGGCAAGGGCAACTACGGCTACAACGCAGCAACGGGCGAGTACGTCGACATGGTGGAAGCCGGCGTCGTCGACCCGACCAAGGTCACGCGTACCGCGCTGCAGAACGCAGCTTCGGTGGCAGGCCTGCTGCTGACGACCGACGCAGCTGTCGCAGAACTGCCGAAGGAAGACGCACCGATGCCGGGCGGCATGCCGGGCGGCATGGGCGGCATGGGCATGGACATGTAATCGACTTCGGTCGACGGTGTCCGGGGCGCGCAGCGATGCGCGTTCCAGCCAAAAGAAAAGACCCGCAGCGATGCGGGTCTTTTTTTATGTGCGCGCGGTTTTCGATGCGTACGCGAGGCGGCCGGATACGCCACGCCTCAAAGCGTCGAGGCGCGGCGTGCGACGGCGGGACCTGCCCGCCGCGTCGCGACTCAATGCCGGTGCGACGTCCTCGGCGCCGGGTCGGCCTTCACGGCCGGCGGCGTATCCGAATCGTCGTTGCTGCGCGCCCAGAAGAACCGGTCGGGCAGGTACGCGCCCATGCCGGGCCGGAACGCGTCGCGCACGGCCTGGTACAGGTATTCCTGCGCCTCGCGCACGGCTTCGGGCGGCTCCTGGCCGTTCGCGAGCAGCGCCGCGATGGCCGCGCCGAGCGTGTCGGTGATGCCCATCAGCCGGTGCGGCGAGCGATCCCACATGTCTTCGCGCAGCTGGCCTTCTTCGCCGTACAGCGTATTGACGAGCCGGTGCGAGCCGGTTTCCGACGACAGGATGTATTCGCAGCCCTGCGACAGCAGGTGCGATACGGCCGCGTCGAGATTCGGCGCTTCGGCATCGCCGTCCGGCTGGGCGAGCGCGATCAGCGTCGCGTGGTCGGCGACCAGCAGGGTGGTTTGCGGCGCCAGCAGGTCGGCGATCGATTCGCGCAGGTCGTCGGCGGCGAGCACGTGCTCGTCGTCGAGCGTGAAGTCCGGGGCGAGCACGAGCGGCACGCCGTCGTAGTCGGCGACGACTTCGGCGATCGCGCTCACGACTTCTGCACGCGTCGCCGCGCCGATCTTGAACGCGGCAACCGGCATGTCTTCGAGCAGCATGCGCGCCTGCGCGGCGACGACGTCGGGATCGAGGCCCGTGACTTCATCGCAGGCGGCCGAGTCGCGCACGGTATAGCCGGTCAGGACGGACACGCCGTGACAGCCCATGCTCGCCAGGGTCATCAGATCGGCTTGGAGGCCGGAGCCGCCGGTGGGATCGGACAGGCCGAAGGTGAGGACGATCGGAGGGGCGTTGCTGGACATGTAAAAATGGGGCAAGAGAAAAACGGACAAGCGACGGAAATGCGGACGGCGAGGCGAATGGGCTTTTTTTGCCCTGTGTTGCCCGGCAGGCCGCACTTTTCAACCATTATGCGGTGGAATCCGGCCGGTACGACGGAATTTTTAGCGCAGCGCAACGTAGTTGCCGTCCTCCAGCGCGATTGCTAGGCAGTCCGGCCCCGACACGGTACCATCATGGCTCCCGAATTTACCGACTTTTCCCCGACGCGGCTTAAGATGGAATACAAGAGCTGGATGTGCCTGATTTGTGGCTGGATTTACGACGAAGAAGCCGGGCTGCCGGAAGAGGGCATCGCCCCGGGCACGCGCTGGGAAGACGTCCCGATCAATTGGACGTGTCCCGAATGCGGCGCCCGCAAGGAAGACTTCGAGATGGTCCAGATCTGACCGGGCCGCTGGCCCACGGACACTCCGCTCAGGCCTCGCACCGGCCCGGCGCTTGCGCGCCGCGGTTCGCGCGAGCGACTTGACGATGACAGGCGCGCGTGTCCATGACGTCCGATCCGGCGAACGTTCCCCACCCTGACGCATTGCCCAACCCGCGTGGCGGAGCCGTGCGCGCGGCCGACGCGTGGCTGGCGGCGGCCGCCGACGCATTCGAGCGGCGCGATGACGCAGCGGCGCCGCTTTCCGCGGCCGCGGCCGTGCTGGCGGAAGCCGGCTGGTTGCCGGCCGCACGGTTTGCCGGGCAACTGTCGGCCGCCGTGCCGCTCGTCGCCACCGAGCCGACCTCGGCCGGCTGGCGCGCCGCACTGCGCGATTTTCGTGCGGCCGTCGGACGCCACAACCTGCGCGAGCTCGCGTGCTCGCCCGTTCTCTTCGAGCATTTCCGTGCGTTGCGCGCGCAAAGCGCCGCCGACCTGCGCACGCACACGCCGCCGGATGCGCTCGCGCTGGTCGGTCGCGCGGTGCCGCCTGCCACGCTGCGCGCGTTGCCCGGCGCATTCGCGCCCCGGATTCGCGCCCGTTACGAGCAGGTGCTGCTCGGCGTACTGCGGGCCGAACACGGCGCGCCGGGCGCCGCGCTCGACGAACTCGACGCGCTGCTCGCCGCGCTCACCGACGACGGGCCGTACGATTTCTGGCGGCTCGCGGCCGCGTGTGCGCGCGCGCTGCGCGCAAGCGGCGCGCCGGAGCTGAAGCGCTTTCTCGCGCGGACCAACCTGCTGCTCGGCGAACACGCGCAGGGCCGACGCAGCGCGCCGCCCGAATTGGTGCGCGAGACGCTGGCGCTGCTGTGGCGCGATTTCGCGCTGTTCGGCGCCGCGGCCGAGGACGTCGCGCTCGTCGACGTATTGCACGACTACGGATTGACGGTCGACTGGCACGTCGCCGGCACGCCCGCGTCCGAAGCGTTGTGGGAGGCCGATGCCGCGCGGGCCGAGCGCGATGCGGTCGCGGCCGCGCCCACTCGCGCGCTCGGCGTCGTGACCGTCAACGCGCATGCCTATGAGGATTTCCTGCAGACCGCCGATGCGTCGATGGCCGATCTGGCGGCCGACCCGGCCACGGCCGACGCCGGCGCCGCGTGGCACGCGTCCGGCGCGGCCTATCGGGTCGGCACGGCCGCATGCGCGCTCGGGCTCGGCCACGCGGCGCTGCTCGCCGACACGCTCGGCCTGGCGTGGCGCCGCGCGGCGCACGGCGTGCCGCTCGCCGACGGCGGCCTCGACGCGCACCGCCACGCATCCGACATGCTGCGCGCGGCGCTCCTGAAGATCGCGGCCGGCGTCGCGCCGCCGGATCTCACCGCGGCGTCCGCAGCGCTCGGTACGGCGCTCGGCCGGACCTGACGAACAAGGGGACGGACACGCGACGGCGGCCCTTGTCGCGCGGGCCTGCAACACGCTGCCGACAGCGCCCGCGCGCGTGTTAGAGTGCCGTGTGATCCGCGCGCGCCGTTGCCAGCGTGGCGCGGCGTTGCTTGTTGATCGCGGCCCGGTCAGGTCGCGGCGTCTTTGCTAAAATTCAAACCATGTCAAAGCCTTCCGATCGCATCAATCTCACCAACCAGTTCCTGATCGCCATGCCCAACATGGCCGATCCGACGTTCTCGGGAACGGTGGTCTATCTTTGCGATCACAGCGAGCGCGGTGCGCTCGGCCTCGTCATCAATCGTCCTACCGACATCGACCTCGAATCGCTGTTCAACCGCATCGACCTGAAGCTCGACATCGAGCCGCTGCTGCACATTCCCGTGTACTTCGGCGGCCCGGTCCAGACCGAGCGTGGCTTCGTGCTGCACGAGCCGGTCGAGGGCGCGAGCTACAACTCGTCGATGTCCGTCGACGGCGGGCTCGAGATGACGACGTCGAAGGACGTGCTCGAGGCGGTCGCGACGGGCACCGGCCCGAAGCGCTTCCTGCTGACGCTCGGCCATGCAGGCTGGGGGGCAGGGCAGCTCGAGGAAGAAATTTCCCGCAACGGCTGGCTGACGGTCGCCGCCGATCCGCGCATCGTGTTCGACACGCCGGCCGAAGAGCGCTTCGAAGCCGCGCTCGGCCTGCTCGGCGTCAGCTCGTCGATGCTGTCCGGCGAAGCAGGGCACGCATGAGTGGCGCGAGCGCGCGCGATGCGACGCTCCTGGCGTTCGACTACGGCGAAAAACGGATCGGCGTCGCGATCGGCAACGCACTGACGCGCTCGGCCCGCGCGCTCGTCGTGATCCAGAATTTGAACCGCGAACACCGCTTCAAGGCGGTCGGCGACCTGCTGGCCGAATGGCGGCCGGACGCGCTCGTCGTGGGCCTGCCGATGCATCCGGACGGCACGCCGCACGACATGACGCAGCAGGCGAAGCGCTTCGGCAACCAGCTGAACGGCCGCTTCGGGCTGCCCGTCACGTGGGTCGACGAGCGCTATTCGTCGGTCGAGGCCGAGGCCGGACTGCGCGAGCGCAACGTGCGCGGCCGCGCACGCACCGACATGCTCGATGCCGAAGCCGCGCGCGTCATCCTTCAACAGTATCTCGATCAATTGTCCGACCATGAGCACCATTGACGCCGAGGCGCTTTACCGCGTCCTGCTCGACCAGATCCGCGCCGCGTACGGCACGACGTTCGCCGCACCGGGCGGCCCGCGGCTCGCCGGCATTCACAGCGGCGGCGCGTGGCTCGCCGAGCGCCTCGCACGCGATCTCGGCGCACCGGCGTTCGGCGTCGTCAACGTCGCGCTGCATCGCGACGACTACGCGAAGAAGGGGCTGCACAGCCAGGCCAGCCCGACGTCGCTGCCGTTCGAGATCGACGGCGCGCGCATCGTGCTCGTCGACGACGTGCTGTACACCGGGCGCACCGTGCGCGCGGCGCTCAACGAGCTGTTCGACTACGGCCGTCCGGCCGCGGTCGAGCTCGCCGTGCTGGCCGATCGCGGCGGCCGCGAGCTGCCGGTCGCTGCGCGCTTCGCGGGCGGCGCGCTCGACGTGCCGGCCGACGCGACGCTCGTGCTCGCGCGCGACGATGCGCGATTCACGCTGCGTATCGAGGCCCAGAGCGAGTCGCACGGCGCCTGAACGACACGCGAACCGTATCCCGGGCCGCTGGTTTGCACCGCGGCCCGTTTGCATAGTTGGAATCACGCACACCATGACCACCGACACCACTGGCCGCACCGGCAATCCCGCGGCGGCCGCGAGCCCCGACCGGTTTCGCTACGGGTTCCTGAAGGGCAACCCGCAGCTCACGAAAAACGGCGAGCTGAAGCATCTGCTGTCGATCGAGGGCCTGCCGCGCTCGATCGTCAATCACATCCTCGATACGGCCGAGCAGTTCGTCAGCGTGACGGACCGCGAGGTGAAGAAGGTGCCGCTGCTGCGCGGCAAGTCCGTGTTCAACCTGTTCTTCGAGAACTCGACGCGCACGCGCACGACCTTCGAGATCGCCGCGACGCGCCTGTCGGCCGACGTGCTGAACCTGAACATCAACGCGTCGTCGACGAGCAAGGGCGAATCGCTGCTCGACACGATCAACAACCTGTCGGCGATGCATGCCGACCTGTTCGTCGTGCGGCACGCGTCGAGCGGCGCGCCGTACCTGATCGCCGAGCACTGCGCGCCGCACGTGCACGTGATCAACGCCGGCGACGGCCGCCACGCGCACCCGACGCAGGGCCTGCTCGACATGTACACGATTCGTCACTACAAGCGCGACTTCACGAAGCTGCGCGTGGCGATCGTCGGCGACATCCTGCATTCGCGCGTCGCGCGCTCCGACATCCACGCGCTGACCACGCTCGGCGTGCCGGAAGTGCGCGCGATCGGCCCGCGCACGCTGCTGCCGGGCGGCCTCGAACAGATGGGCGTGAAGGTGTTCCACAACCTCGACGAGGGGCTGAAGGGCGTCGACGTGATCATCATGCTGCGCCTGCAGAACGAACGGATGAGCGGCGCGCTGCTGCCGTCCGCGCAGGAGTATTTCAAGACGTGGGGCCTGACGCCCGAGCGCCTCGCGCTCGCCGCGCCCGACGCGATCGTGATGCACCCGGGGCCGATGAACCGCGGCGTCGAGATCGATTCGCAGGTCGCCGACGGGCCGCAGTCGGTGATCCTCAACCAGGTCACGTTCGGCATCGCGGTGCGGATGGCGGTGATGGGCATCGTCGCCGGCAACAGCGACTGAGCCCGCTTTCGCGCCTCCTCGTTCAGGCATTCAACGCAATCAACGCATTCACAGACAGCGCATGAAGATTCATATCAAAGGCGGCACGCTGATCGACCCGGTCGCCGGTACCGAAGGGCAGGCCGACGTATTCGTCGCGGACGGCAAGATCGCCGCGCTGGGCAGCGCGCCCGCCGGTTTCAACGCGGACAAGACGATCGACGCGTCGGGCCTGGTCGTCGCGCCCGGCCTCGTCGACCTGTGCGCGCGGCTGCGCGAGCCCGGCTACGAACACAAGGCGACGCTCGCGTCCGAGATGGCCGCGGCCGTCGCGGGCGGCGTCACGACCCTCGTGTGCCCGCCGGACACCGATCCCGTGCTCGACGAGCCGGGCCTCGTCGAAATGCTCAAGTTCCGTGCGCGCAACCTCCACCAGGCGAACGTGCATCCGCTCGGCGCGCTGACGGTCGGCCTCAAGGGCGAGGTGATCACCGAGATGGTCGCGCTGACCGAATCCGGCTGTGTCGGCTTCACGCACGCCAACGTGCCGGTGCGCGACACGCAGGTGCTGCTGCGCGCGCTGCAGTACGCGAGCACCTATGGCTACACGACGTGGCTGCGTCCGCTCGACGCGTTCATCGGCCGCGGCGGCGTGGCCGCGAGCGGCGCGCTTGCGTCGCGGCTCGGGCTGTCCGGCGTGCCGGTCGCGGCCGAGACGATCGCGCTGCACACCATTTTCGAACTGATGCGCGTGACGGGCGCACGCGTGCACCTCGCGCGGCTGTCGTCGGCGGCCGGCCTCGCGCTCGTGCGCGCGGCGAAGGCGGAAGGGCTGCCCGTGACCTGCGACGTCGGCGTGAACCACGTCCACCTGATCGACGTCGACATCGGCTACTTCGATTCGCAGTTCCGGCTCGACCCGCCGCTGCGCAGCGAGCGCGATCGCGAAGCGATCCGCGTGGCGCTCGCCGACGGCACGATCGACGCGATCTGCTCGGATCACACGCCGGTCGACGACGACGAGAAGCTGCTGCCGTTCGGCGAAGCGACGCCGGGCGCGACGGGGCTCGAACTGCTGCTGTCGCTGACGCTGAAGTGGGCGGACGAGACGCGCACGCCGCTCGCGCAGGCGCTGCGCCGCATCACGTCCGCGCCGGCCGACGTGCTGCAACTGCCGGCGGGCCGCCTCGCCGAAGGCGGCGCGGCCGACCTGTGCGTGTTCGATCCGCGCGCGCACTGGCGCGTCGAGCCGCGTGCGCTGAAGAGCCAGGGCCACAACTCGCCGTTCCTCGGCTACGAACTGCCGGCCACCGTGCGTACCACGCTCGTGGCCGGGCAGGTCGCGTTCGAGCGCCACTGAACCTCGCCGGACCTTCGCCATGATCGCCTTTCGCAAGCTGCGTCTCGTCTTTCACCTGTTGCGCGGCATGGTGATCGTCGCGCTGCGTTTTTCGCATGTCACGCCCGCGCGCCGCGCCGAGATGACGCGCCGCTGGTCGATCAAGATGCTGCGGATCTGCGGGATGCGCCTCGTCGTCCACAACGACGGCGCGCGGCTCGACGCGAGCGCGCTCGTCGTCGGCAACCACGTGTCGTGGCTCGACATCTACGCGGTCAACGCGTGGCGGCCGACGCCGTTCGTGTCGAAGGCCGAGGTGCGGCAATGGCCGGTCGTCGGCTGGCTCGCCGAGAAGCTCGACACCGTGTTCCTGCAGCGCGAGAAGCGCACCGAGGCGATGCGGATCATGCACGAGATGGCCGAGCGCCTGCGCACCGGCGGGCTGATGTGCGTGTTTCCGGAAGGGACGACGTCCGATGGCCAGGAGCTGCTGCCGTTCCATGCGAACCTGTTCCAGGCCGCGGTCTCGGCCGGCTGCGCGGTGCAGCCGATCTGCCTGATGTACGAGGACGCGAGCGGGCGGCAGTCGGTCGCGCCGGCCTACACGGGCGACCTGTCGCTCGGCAAGTCGCTCGACATGGTGCTGCGCGGCGGCCCGCTCATTGCGCATCTGTATGTGTGCGAACCGATCGCGCCGGGTGGCGACCGTCGCGCGACGTCCGCGGCGGCGCGCGACGCGATCGCCGCTGCACTGGCGACGCTGCAGGAGAAGGTCGGCAAGCCGACGGCCGAATCGCTCGCCGAGTTGCAGAAGCATGCGTATCCGGCGACCGAGCTCGGTGCCGGTGCGGCGGGCGAGGCGACGACCGACGCGCCCGTGCCGGGGCGCGAGGGCTGACGCGCCGACCGGCCGGGGCCGGCCAATCAGCGTGCCGTCACTCGCCGCCCGGCGAGCGGCACGCTTCGCACTGCACCTGCGTGACCGTGCGCTGCGCCGGATCGGCCGTGAGCCGCACGGCCGACAACTGGTTTCCCCATACGCATCCCGAATCGAGCGCGACGACGTTGTCGCGCAGCATCAGGCCGAGCGCGGCCCAGTGCCCGAACACGACCGTCACGTCCTCGGTGCGGCGCCCGGGCACGTCGAACCACGGCAGGTAGCCGGGCGGCGCGCTGTCGGGGCCGCCGTTCGCCTTGAACTCCATCGTGCCGTCGGGCGTGCAGAAGCGCAGGCGCGTGAACGCGTTGAACGCGACGCGCATCCGGTCGCGTTTTTTCAGGTCCGGACTCCATTGATTCGGCTCGTTGCCGTACAGGTCTTGCAGCGTGTCGCGCCAATCGGGGGCACGCAGCGCGCGCTGGAGCTCGTCCGCGAGTTCGAGCGCGAGCGTGGCGCCCCATTGCGGCAACACGCCGGCGTGCACGAGCAGCTTTCCGTCTTCGACATGCACGAACGGGCGGTGGCGGACCCAGTCGAGCAGCGCATCGGCGTCGGGCGCGTCGAGGATCTCGCCGATCGTGTCGCCCGGGCGCTCGGTGCGCAGCCCGGCGGAGACCGCGAGCAGGTGGAGGTCGTGATTGCCCAGCACGACGGTCGCGCGCGGGCCGAGATCGACGACCGCGCGCAGCGCGGCAAGGGAGCCCGGGCCGCGGTTGACGACGTCGCCGGCGATCCAGAGGGGCGTGTCGGTGGGCGGCGAAAGCTTTTCGTACAGCGCCTGGAAAGCGGTGTGACAGCCTTGGATGTCGCCGATGGCGATGGGAGGGGAAGTCATGGGGCAGGGGATTTCGCGAGTATCGAGAACACGGGAAAAATTATCCAGTCACTGCAGTGTTGCGCAATTTGTGTTCCGCAACCGCGCGTTGATTTGGCAAGAAATTTCATGCCCGGAAAGGGTTCGAAGCGCTGTATCAAGTTGTTAGCGGCATGGCTTTTGCAGGGGGCGGCTACCTATAATTGTCGCTTTCCCCAACAAAATTAGCATTTCATGACTTTGGAGGCCATGTCGACCGGTTAAAATTCCCGGTCTGACGTGGCGATCACAAGCTACTGGCATTTGCGAATCTGATGTGGCAGGCGCCTCTGATGGCGTCTGCCGCGCATTATTTGAGGGAGCCTCATGATCCTGGTTACGGGCGGCGCGGGTTTTATCGGTGCCAATTTTGTACTCGACTGGCTGCGTGCATCCGACGAAGCCGTGCTCAACGTTGACAAGCTGACGTACGCAGGGAACCTGCGCACGCTGCAGTCGCTCGACGGGAACCCGAAGCACGTGTTCGCGCGCGTCGACATCTGCGACCGTGACGCGCTGGACGCCCTCCTGGCCGAGCACAAGCCCCGCGCGGTGCTGCACTTCGCCGCGGAAAGCCACGTCGATCGCTCGATCCACGGTCCCGCGGACTTCGTGCAGACCAACGTCGTCGGCACGTTCACGCTGCTCGAGGCTACCCGCCAGTACTGGAACGGTCTGAACGACGCCGACAAGGCCGCGTTCCGTTTCCTGCACGTATCGACCGACGAGGTGTTCGGTTCGCTGTCGGCCACCGACCCGCAATTCTCGGAGACGACGCCGTACGCGCCGAACAGCCCGTATTCCGCGACGAAGGCGGGTTCCGACCACCTGGTGCGCGCGTATCACCATACGTATGGCCTGCCGGTGCTGACGACGAACTGTTCGAACAACTACGGCCCGTACCAGTTCCCGGAAAAGCTGATCCCGCTGATGATCGCGAACGCGCTCGCGGGCAAGCCGCTGCCGGTGTATGGCGACGGCCAGAACGTGCGCGACTGGCTGTACGTCGGCGACCACTGCAGCGCGATCCGCGAAGTGCTCGCGCGTGGCGTACCGGGCGAGACGTACAACGTCGGCGGCTGGAACGAGAAGAAGAACCTCGAAGTCGTGCATACGCTGTGCGACCTGCTCGACAAGGCGCGCCCGAAGGCAGCGGGTTCGTACCGTGACCAGATCATCTATGTGACCGACCGGCCCGGCCACGATCGCCGCTACGCGATCGATGCGCGCAAGCTCGAACGCGAACTCGGCTGGAAGCCCGCGGAAACGTTCGAGACGGGCCTGGCGAAGACGGTCGACTGGTACCTCGACAACCAGGCCTGGGCCGACGAGGTCGCATCCGGCGAGTACCGCAAGTGGGTCGAGACGAACTACGCGAAACGCACCTGAGGAGAGAAGCGATGGCACGTAAAGGCATCATTCTCGCCGGCGGCTCGGGCACCCGGTTGTATCCGATCACGCACGTCGTGTCGAAGCAGCTCCTGCCGGTATACGACAAGCCGATGATCTACTACCCGCTGTCGACGCTGATGATCGCGGGTATTCGCGATGTGCTGATCATCTCGACGCCGCAGGACACGCCGCGCTTCGAGTCGATGCTCGGCGACGGCAGCCAGTGGGGGATGAACATCCAGTACGCGGTGCAGCCGTCGCCCGACGGCCTCGCGCAGGCGTTCATCATCGGCAAGGAGTTCGTCGGCAACGATCCGTCGGCGCTGATCCTCGGCGACAACATCTTCTACGGGCACGATCTCGCGAAGCAGCTCGAGCGTGCGCATGCGCAGGAAAGCGGCGCGACCGTGTTTGCGTATCACGTGCACGACCCGGAGCGTTATGGTGTCGTCGAATTCGACAAGTCGTTCCGCGCGCTGTCGATCGAGGAGAAGCCGGCGAAGCCGCGTTCGAACTACGCGGTGACGGGCCTGTACTTCTACGACAACCAGGTGTGCGACATCGCGGCCGACATCAAGCCGTCGCCGCGCGGCGAGCTCGAAATCACCGACGTCAACTCGCGCTATCTCGATAGCGGCGCGCTGAACGTCGAGATCATGGGGCGCGGCTATGCGTGGCTCGATACCGGCACGCACGATTCGCTGATCGAGGCGGCCAGTTTCATCGCGACGCTGCAGAAGCGGCAAGGTCTCGTGGTCGCCTGTCCGGAAGAGATCGCGTATCGCCGCAACTGGATCGACGCGGAACAAGTGCTGAAGCTCACCCAGCCGCTCGCGAAGAACGCATACGGTCAGTACCTGAAGAACATTCTTACGGATCAAGTCGCATGGCCATCCAAGTAACGGCAACGGCGCTGCCCGAAGTCAAGATTATCGAGCCGAAGGTGTTCGGCGACGCGCGCGGGTTCTTCTACGAAAGCTTCAACGGGAAGGAATTCGCCGAGCAGGTCGCACCCGGCGTCGAATTCGTGCAGGACAACCATTCGCGCTCGTCGAAGGGCGTGCTGCGCGGCCTGCACTATCAGATCCAGCACGCGCAGGGCAAGCTCGTTCGCGTGGTCGAGGGCGAAGTGTTCGACGTCGCCGTCGACATTCGCAAGGATTCGCCCAACTTCGGCAAGTGGGTGGGTGTGGTGCTGTCGAACGACAACCATCGGCAACTGTGGGTGCCGCCCGGCTTCGCGCACGGGTTCGTCGTGCTGTCGGAGGCCGCGCAGTTCCTTTACAAGACGACCGACTACTGGTTCCCCGAACACGAGCGCAGCATCGTGTGGAACGACCCGGAGATCGGGATCGAGTGGCCGATCGATTTCGAGCCGCTGCTGGCGGCGAAGGATGCGGCCGGCAAGCGTTTGAGCGAAGCCGAAGTTTATGCGTGAGGTGGGTGTGACTCCTGAGCCGACGATTCTCGTGACGGGTGTGAATGGCCAGGTCGGGTTCGAACTGCTGCGCTCGCTGCAAGGACTCGGCCGCGTGGTCGCATGCGACCGCTCGATGCTCGACCTGTCCGACCTCGATCGGGTGCGCAGCGTCGTACGCGAGCTGAAGCCGTCGATCATCGTGAACCCGGCCGCGTACACGGCCGTCGACAAGGCCGAGACGGACGTCGACGCCGCGCGCCGGCTGAATGCCGAAGTCCCGCGTGCTTTCGCAGAGGAGGCGGCGCGCCTCGGTGCAGCGCTGGTTCATTACTCGACCGACTATGTGTTCGACGGCACCAAAGAGGGTGCCTATGTCGAAACGGACGCGACCAACCCGCAGAACGTCTACGGGCTGACCAAGCTGGAGGGCGAGCAGGCCATCGCGGCGACCGGTTGCGCACACTTGATCCTGCGGACCAGCTGGGTGTACGGCCGCCGCGGCAAGAACTTCCTGCTGACGATGCTGAAGCTCGGGAGCGAGCGTCCTGAGTTGCGTGTCGTCGCGGATCAGGTTGGCGCGCCGACATGGTCGAAGACGATCGCCACCGCGACCGCGCACATCGTCGCGCAGGCATTGGCGGCCGATGACGCGGACTGGTGGGCTCAGCGTTCCGGCGTCTATCACTTCACGTCCGCGGGCGCCACGTCGTGGCACGGGTTTGCCGAGGCAATCTTCGCCCACGCGATGGGCGAGCATGCGCCGAAGGTGTTGCCGATTCCGGCGAGCGACTACCCGGTTCCCGCCAAGCGCCCGTCCAATTCGCGACTGTCGCACGACAAGCTGACCGAAGCATTCGGGTTGCGGTTGCCGGACTGGGCCGATGCGCTGAAGCTGTGCCTGAGTGAGTAACTTGAATCAGAATTCCGCGGTTCGGGAGCAGACCGGTGTCGTGATCGTGTTCTACCGGCCGGATAGCGGTTGCGTAGCCCGTGCGAACCGGCTCGCCAAAGTATGGCCATGCGTGGTGGTGGATAACACGGAGAGCATCAGTGTACCGGAAGCGCTCGGGCTCGACGCGCGTATCGATTATGTTGCGAACGGCGCCAATCTTGGCATCGCGACGGCGCTCAACCAAGGCATCGAACGGCTGGCCGCGGCGAACTGTACGTCGGTATTGCTGTTCGATCAGGATAGCGAGCCGTCAGACGAATTGCTGGTCGAACTGCCTCGGACGATGGCGGCCGAGCGCATGCGTAATCGTCGCGTGGCGCTCGTCGGCCCCGCGTACGAGGATGCCCGATTGGGCGGCGTCGCGCCGTTCGTCCGCTTCGGGTACGTGAAGCTGCGCCGGGTTCAGCCGGACGGTGTGCAACCGGTCGAGGTCGACTTTCTGATTACGTCGGGATCGTGCGTGAATCTCGCTGTATGGCGTGACATCGGCCCGATGGACGATTCGCTGTTCATCGACTTCGTCGATCTCGAATGGTGTGTCCGCGCGCGCTCGAAGGGGTATTCGGTGCTCGGCGCGCCGGCATTGCGGTTGAAGCATGAACTGGGTGGCGAGCCGGTGAAGGTGTTCGGGCGGAGCTACCCGGGGCACAGCGCGGTTCGGCACTACTATCTGTTCCGCAACGCGATCGCGCTGATCCGGCGTTCCTACGTACCCTGGAGCTGGAAGTCGACCGAACTGGTCAAGATGCCGGTCCGGCTTGCGATCTACGCGTTGTTCATGCAGCCTCGCGTGGCGCACCTGCGGCTCTCATTGCTCGGCATCTGGCACGGACTGACCGGTCGTACCGGTGCGCTCTGATGTACCGGCCCATTTTTCAATCTCATTCAACTAGAAAGCTTGCATGCTGACTCTTTCACTTGCTGATCTCAAACAGAGCATTGCCTCGTGGCGGTTATGGACGCTGCTCGGCTGGCTCGAAATCCGGCAGCGCTATGCTCGCTCGAGTGTCGGACCGTTCTGGCTCACGATCAGCATGGGCGTGATGATTACGTCGCTCGGCGTGGTCTACGGTACGTTGTTCGGACAAAAGATGAACGAATATCTGCCGTTCCTCGCATCGAGCATCGTGCTGTGGGGGCTTTTTTCGCAGACGATCCAGGAGGGAAGCATCGCGTATATCAGCAGCGGCGCCTACATACGCCAGGTGCCCACACCGAAGCTGATCTACATTCTGCAAGTCGTATGGCGGAACCTGATCGTGCTGGCACACAACTTCGTGATTGTCATCGGTCTTCTGATGATCTTCGGCGTCAAAAGCTGGGAGACGCTGCCGATGTTCATTCCGGGGCTGCTTCTGTATGTGCTGAATGCAATGTGGATCGCCATGCTGACAAGCCTGTTGTCCGCACGATTCCGCGACCTTCCGCAGATCATTGGCGCGCTGCTTCAAGTCGCATTCTATGTAACACCCATCATCTTTCGTCCAGACGCGCTGAATCGCTTTTCGTTCATCGTCGAATGGAATCCGCTTGCTTACCTGATCGATGTCGTTCGCGGCCCGCTGATCGGACAAATGCCGAGCGCGCTGACGTGGGGAGTGACCATCGGCATGGCGGTCGTTGGATGGCCGATCGCACTGCTCATGACCGGTCGTTATCTGAAACGTCTTCCGTACTGGGTCTGAAGGGGGCGACATGGCACACATTGAACTGAAGAACGTGACGCTGGATTTGCCGATCTACGACGTCCAGGGCCGCTCGCTGAAGAAACAGGTGCTTCGCATGGGGCGACGCAACCGGATCGCGGAGGGCAACGACGGCGTCATCGTCGTACGGGCGCTCGACGATCTGAGTTTCCGCTTCGATCGAGGCGATCGCGTGGGGCTCATTGGTCACAACGGCGCGGGAAAGTCGACGCTGCTGCGCGCGATGGCCGGCATTTATCCTCCGACAGCCGGCTCGCTGTCACGCGTGGGCAAGGCCGTGCCGCTGCTCGACATCAGCCTCGGCATGGACGAGAACTCGACCGGTATGCAGAACATCCGGTTGCGCGGCCTGCTGCTCGGCATGACTGACGCGGAGATTCGCAAAAAGCAGAACGATATCGCTGATTTCAGCGAATTGGGCGACTACCTCGATCTGCCGATCCGTACTTATTCGAGCGGCATGAAGATGCGGCTTGCATTCGCCGTGTCCACGGCGGTCGACGCCGAGATCCTGCTGCTCGATGAAGTGATGGGCGTGGGCGATGCGTCGTTCATGCACAAGGCCGAGGCGCGTCTCGAGGAACTGCACGACCGCGCCGAGATCGTCGTGCTCGCGATGCACTCGAACAAGGAGATCCGCAAGGTGTGCAACAAGGCGCTGTGGATGGAGCGCGGGCGTGTGCGCGCTTTCGGGGAAGTCGACGACGTCGTGTCGCAATATGCTGCTTCGGTGGGGGAGTGATGGTTGTGAAGTCGAACGCCGGTATGGCTGGGTGCTGAACCGATGAAGTTGCGCAAAGCACGCTCGTTCGTGAACCGGGTGGCGGGTGACGGTGGATTGCGACTGGTCGTGCGCAAGGCTTACGGTATCTTCCGCCGGGAAGGAGTTGCCGGCATCAGAAGCCGGATCGCATGGTTGCGCGCGGGCGCGCCGGGTGTCATCGATCCGGTTCTCTATGCAGAATGGGTTCGCCGTTACGATCAGGTTGACGACGCAACGCGCGCGGCCATTCGCGAGCGTATCGCCGGTTTCGCGAATCCGCCGCTGATTTCAGTGGTGATGCCCGTCTACAATCCCGATCCCGCTTGGGAAACGCTGATCAATGGACCAACTTCCGAAGTTGCAGGCGAGATGGCTTCAAATTTTCTGGATGACGAAGCGAATCGGCGCTCAATTCAGTGAATTTGGCGCGTAAGCGAGCCTCCCTGCTCGCAT
>NZ_JACCQB010000076.1:0-26761 GCF_015712265.1 Burkholderia sp. 9777_1386
GGGTGCGGGCGGGACAGCGCGGGCCGGTGCGGCCGGGGGGATCGTCGTGGTGTCGACGGGGGCAGGCGCGGATGCGGCCGGGCGCGCGGCGGTTGCCGGCGCGAGCGTCGAGGCGGGCGCCGGTGCCGAGGTGGAGGCCGATGTACCTGCCCGTGCGACAGCAGGTTGCGCGGGTGGTACGGGCGGTGTCGGGGAGTGCGCCGGCAGCGGGGCGGATGTGGCGCTCGCCGAAGCCGTGTGCGCGATGCCGCCGGAAGTCGCCGCGCCGGCCGTCGCGCCCGCGAGTTGCGCACGCAGCGCGTCGAGTTCGCGCGTGAGCGTGTCGACGGTGGCTTCGAGGCGCGCGACGCGATCGGCGAGCGGTAACGGGGGCGGCGGCGTCGCGGAGACCGCGAACGCGTCGGGCGTGGCGCGCGGGTTCTGCTGCTTGCGTTGCCGCAGCGCGTGCCCGACGCAGAATCCGACGGCGGCCCCGAGCAGCGAGCCGCTCCCGGCCGAGAAATCCCCGATCAAGGCAGCGATGCCGCCCACGATGAAACCGATTACGGCGAATGCCCAGTTCAACGCCTTGCTCCCTCTCACTATCGTTATCGTCCTTCGATCGCGGATCGCACCGGATCGAGGCGGTTTCAGCACGGCCGGCAGGCGAACCGGCATGCGCGCGCCGTGCGGCTCGGCCCTCGTGCGAAAGGCCCGCGGCATCGTCGCGATCGGCGTGTTTGCGGGGAATGTATCACAGCGTGCCCGCGCCGAATTCCGGGGGTGACGCGGTATCGCGGCATGCGCCGTTCGGTGTCGCCATCCGGCTTTTTGCACGGTCATGCTTTTTACTGGCGAATGGATGCGCGCTTTCGTCTGAGCAGATCGACGCCGGAACGGACGTCGATTTGTCGCAAAACGACGCGTGCCCGATGCGACCTGACGCAAAACCTCATGTGCCGTTCGCCGCGCTGCTGCGCACAAGTCCGGCGGGCGATGCCCGTCGTTGCTGGCCGGGCGCGTATTGCGCTGCCGCAATCGGCGGCGCGGCCCGCCGGACGGGGCCGGAGGCTGTGTCGTATTTGCGCAAGCGTTTGTCGTAATTCGTCGGCAGGCCGGGGTTTTTTCTGGCAACTATGTAGGCACGCTATGACAAGCGCGAGTCCCCGCTACACGAGGAGAAGGTTTCGATGGATGCCCCCAAGGTTGTGGTCGAAGGTCTGTGCAAGGTGTTTGGAAGCAATCCGCAGCAGGCGCTCGACATGCTCGCCGCCGGCGCGACGAAGGACGATGTGCTCAAGCGCACCGGTCAGGTCGTCGGCGTGCACAACGTCTCCTTCGATGTGCAGGAAGGCGAAATTTTCGTGCTGATGGGCCTGTCCGGCTCCGGCAAGTCCACGCTGATCCGCCTCGTGAACCGGCTGGTCGATCCGAGCGCCGGCAAGGTGCTGATCGACGGGCTCGACGTCGCGTCGGCGCGCCGCTCGGCGCTGACCGCGCTGCGCCGCAAGGACATGAGCATGGTGTTTCAGTCGTTCGCGCTGATGCCGCATCGCACCGTCGTGTCGAATGCCGCGTTCGGGCTCGAAGTCGCGGGCATGGGCAAGAAGGAGCGCGAGCGCCGCGCGATGGAAGTGCTCGAGCAGGTCGGCCTCGCGCCGTTTTCGCACAAGCTGCCGTCCGAGCTGTCGGGCGGCATGCAGCAGCGCGTCGGCCTCGCCCGCGCGCTGGCCGTGAACCCGTCGCTGATGATCATGGACGAGGCGTTTTCCGCACTCGATCCGCTCAAGCGCCGCGAAATGCAGGACGTGCTGCTGCAACTGCAGAAGGAACAGCGTCGCACGATCATGTTCGTGTCGCACGATCTGGAGGAAGCGCTGCGCATCGGCAACCGCATCGCGATCATGGAAGGCGGCCGCCTCGTGCAGGTCGGCACGCCGCAGGACATCATCGCGAACCCGGCCGACGATTACGTGCGCGCGTTCTTCGACGGCATCGACACCAGCCGCTATCTCACGGCCGGCGACCTGATGCAGACGGGCGCCGTGCCGCTCGTGTCGAAGTGCGATGCCGCGAACGTCGCGGCGTCGCTGAACGGCAGCGCCGAATACGCGTTCGTGCTCGATGCCCAGCGCAAGATCCGCGGCTTCGTCACGCGCGACGCGATCGGCCAGGACACGCCGTCCGTGCGGCCGATCGAAAGCATCCGGCGCGATGCGTCGCTCGACCATGTCGTCGCGCGCGTGGTCGCGAGCCCGAATGCACTGCCGGTCGTCGACGACGACGGCTGCTACTGCGGCTCGGTCGATCGCGCGCTCATCCTGAAGGCCATCACGCGTTCGCGAGGCTCCCATGTCTGAAATGATTCCGCTCGGTAGCTGGGTCGACCAGTCCGTTCACTACCTGCTCGACCACGACGCGAAGACGTTCGACGCGATCGGTCAGGCGATCGAAGGGCTCGCCGCATTCGTCGAGCATGGCCTGCAGGCGATCCCGATGTGGCTGATGATGGCGATCTTCATCGGCGTCGGGCTGTGGCGGGTGGGCTGGCGCTTCGCGCTGTTCACCACCGCGTCGCTGCTGCTGATCTTCGCGACCGGCTTCTGGGACCAGACGGTCATCACGCTCGGGCTCACGCTGTCGTCGACGATCATCAGCCTCGTGCTCGGCATTCCGCTCGGCATCTGGGCCGCGAAGAGCAAGTGGGTCGCCGCGATCGTGCGCCCGATCCTCGACCTGATGCAGACGATGCCGGCCTTCGTCTACCTGATTCCGGCCGCGATGCTGTTCGGTCTCGGCCGCGTGCCGGGGATCCTGTCGACGGTGATCTTCGCGATGCCGCCCGCGGTGCGCCTCACGAGCCTCGGCATCCGCCACGTGAACCGCGAGATCGTCGAAGCCGGCCAGGCGTTTGGCTGCACGCCGTGGCAACTGCTGTACAAGGTGCAGTTCCCGAACGCGCTGCCGTCGATCATGCAGGGCGTGAACCAGACGATCATGATGGCGCTGTCGATGGTGATCATCGCGTCGATGGTCGGCGCGGGCGGCCTCGGCAACGACGTGCTCGCGAGTATCCAGCGCCTGGACATCGGTCTCGGCTTCGAAAGCGGTCTGTCGGTCGTGCTGCTCGCGATCATTCTGGACCGCATCACCGAGAGCTTCGGCCGCGCACCGGGCACCGTGAAGGCGCCGCTGTTCTCCGGTCTCAAGCAGCTCTTTCGCGTGAAGGCCGCGCCCGCACAGGCCTGATCTTCGGCGGCCAGGAGCGACCTGGCCGCACACCCTGAATAGATAACGGTTCCCGCGGCTTCGGCCGCGGGGCTGGCCCCCTGCAACCTCCTCGCCAGGAGACCGATGTGACGTCCGCCGTCGCTGTCGCGCCCGCCGCCTGCGTTTCACCGGTTTCGTCCCTCGCCCATTTCGGCTTCCTGACGCTGCCGAACTTCTCGATGATCGCGTTCTCGAGCGCGGTCGAAGTGCTTCGGATGGCGAACTACGTCGGGCGGGCGGAACACTACAAGTGGTCGATCTACTCGCTCGACGGCGCGCCCGTGCATGCCAGTAACGGCATCGCGGTGCGGCCCACGCAGGCGCTCGACTACGACAACCTGCCCGACGTGATGATCGTGTGCGGCGGCATCCGCATCCGCGACGTGGTCGACGAGGGCGCGCGCGATACGCTCGCGGCGCTCGCCGAACGCGGGCTGCCGCTCGGCGGCATCTGCACGGGCGCCTATGCGCTGATGTCGAGCGGGTTGCTCGACGGCTATCGCTGCACCGTGCACTGGGAAAACCTGTCCGCGCTGCATTCCGAATTTCCGCGGGTGGGCTTTGCCGACGAGTTGTTCGTCGTCGATCGCGACCGGCTCACCTGCACCGGCGGCACCGCGCCGCTCGACCTGATGCTGAACCTCGTCGGCATGCGCTTCGGCCAGCAACTGGCCGCGCAGGTATCCGAGCAGTTCATCCTCGAGCGCATCCGCAGTTCGACCGATACGCAGCCGATTCCGGTCGATGCGCGGGTGGGCTTCTCGCGCGCGGAGCTGATCGAGGTCGTGCGGCTGATGGAGGCGAACATCGAGGAGCCGCTGTCGCTCGAGGAACTCGCGCGGCTCGTGCGGCTGTCGCAGCGGCATCTGCAGCGCATGTTCAAGGTGTACCTGAACGTCTCGCCGACCCACTATTACCTGACGCTGCGCCTGAAGCGCGCACGCGACCTGCTGCGCACGACCGATGCATCGATCGCGCGCGTGACGACGGTCTGCGGGTTTCATTCGCCGTGTCATTTCAGCAAGGCATACCGCGCGCAGTTCGGCCATGCGCCGAGCTACGAGCGCCGGCTGCCGGGGCGCTGAACGGGCGGTCATTCGGTCCGCGACGTCGCCGGGATCGCGGCGCGCGGCTTCAATAAACGATCCCGCATTCAAGCAAACGACATCACTTTGAGGAGAAGCAAGATGAAGCGCCTATTGATCGCAGCGGTGTGCGGGATCGGGATGACCGCGCCGATGTCGGCCGTTTATGCGGCCGATCCGCCCGTATGCAAGAACGTGCGCTTCGCCGATGTCGGCTGGTCCGACATCGCGGCGACCACGGGCCTCGCGTCGACGATGCTGCAGGGGCTCGGCTACAACCCGACGAAGACGATCGCGTCGGTGCCGATCACGTTCGCCGGGATCAAGAGCAAGCAGATCGACGTGTTCCTCGGCTACTGGTCGCCGACGATGGACCCGATCATCCAGCCGTTCACGAAGGCCGGCACGATCAAGGTGCTCGCGACGCCCAACCTGACCGGCGCGAAATACACGCTCGCGGTGCCCGACTACGTGTACCAGGGCGGCCTGAAGTCGTTCGCGGACATCCAGAAGTACGCGGACAAGCTCAACGGCAAGATCTACGGGATCGAGCCGGGCAACGACGGCAATGCGCTGATCAAGAAGATGATCGACGGCAACCAGTTCGGCCTCGGCAAGTTCAAGCTGGTCGAGTCGAGCGAGGCCGGGATGCTGGTCGAGGTGAATCGCGCGATCCGCGACAAGCAGTGGATCGTGTTCCTCGGCTGGGAACCGCATCCGATGAACGTGCAGATGAAGATCGACTACCTGACCGGCGGCGACGACGTGTTCGGCCCGAACTACGGCGAGGCGAAGGTGCTGACGGCGACGCCGCCCGACTACTCGCAGCGCTGCCCGAACGTCGCGAAGTTCGTGTCGAACCTGCAGTTCACGACGTCGATCGAGAACCACGTGATGGTGCCGATCATGAACAAGCAGGATCCGAACAAGGCCGCCGCCGAATGGCTGAAGGCGAATCCGCAAGCCCTCGACAAGTGGCTCGCGGGCGTGACGACGCTCGACGGCAAGCCGGGCCTGCCGGCGGTGAAGGCGTACCTCGGCGTGCATTGACGGTGACCTGTCGGGCTTGGCGGTTGCGACCCAAAACCTGACGTGCATGATGAGCCGGCGCAAGCAGGGTGCCCTGCTTGCGCCGGTTTTTTGCTGCCCGCTTCGCGCTTGGCCCGACCGCCGGCCGGCGATGCGCTAGACTGCTCGATCCCGATCGAGGAGACGGCAATGACCCGCAGCACGCTCGATACATCCGGATGGCAATCGGCAGCCGCCACGCGGCCGAATGGCGCGACCGCTTCGGTCGATGCAGGCTGCAACCGGGCGATCCCGCACCGCGGCCGTTCATTCGCATGAAGCGCATCGAGCAAGTCGTGCTCGCCGCCGATCTCGCGGGCACGGCGGTGTTCGCGATCGAGGGCGCCAATGCGGCGATCGGCGCCGGACTCGACCTGTTCGGGGTGATGGTGCTGTCGCTCGTCGTCGCGCTTGGCGGCGGCGTGATTCGCGACCTGCTGATCGGCGCCCGCCCGCCGAGCGCCGTGAGCGACTGGCGTTATCCGGCGCTTGCGTTCGCCGCCGGGCTGTTCGCATTCGTGTTTCATGCGCGGGTCGCGTCGTTCCCGCCGTCGCTGCTGACGGCGCTCGATGCGGCCGGCCTCGCGCTGTTCGCGGTCGCGGGCGCGGTGAAGGCGCTGGAATTTCGCGTCCACCCGTTCATCGCCACGCTCATGGGCGCCGTGACCGGCTGCGGAGGCGGCGTGGTGCGCGATCTGCTGCTCGCACGGATACCGGTCGTGCTGGTCACCGACATCTACGCGAGCGCGGCGCTGCTCGGTGCGGTCGTCGTCGTGTCGTGCCGGCGACTCGGTTGGCCGCCCGTCGTCGCGGCCGTGCTGGGCGGCGTCGCGTGCTTTGCGCTGCGAATGGCGGCGGTGCGCTTCGGCTGGCAGTTGCCGAAAATTGCCGCGGGGGCGTAAGCGCCCGACTCACGATCCCTTCGTCGCCGCCGGCACGTCGAACACGCGATCGAACGCCCACTGGAACACGAACGCGTAGCAGAAGAAGAACGCGAACAGCCCGATGTCGACGACGAACGCGTCGAACCACGAGATGTCGAGCCACCCCGACACGACCGGCACGAGGATGAAGATCAGTCCGCCCTCGAATCCGGTGGCGTGCAGGATGCGCCGCCCGAGCGTACGCGCCGGCTGTCGGCGCGACGCTTCCCAGCGCTCGAACAGTGCGTTGAAGATCAGGTTCCACAGCATCGCGATCGCCGACATCGTCGCCGACAGCGCACCCGAATAGACGAGGTCCTGCTTGAAGATCGCCGCGATCACGGGCGAGATGCAGGAAATGGCGATCGCTTCGTAGAGCACCGCCTGCGTGATCCTGCGCGGTAGGCCTTGCACGGGTTCCTCCGGTTCGACGGCGGCGTCATGCCGCAACGTCCCGCAAGGCTAGCCGCGTTGCGCACCCGCTTCAATTCACCTAATCTCACCCGGATTGAATCCAATTCAACCCGGCCGCATCCGGCCCGCGAGGCTCCGTGTTCTCGAAAATTCCCCTGACCGCATTACGTGTATTCGAAGCGTCGGCACGGCTCGGCACGTTCAAGGCTGCCGCGGACGAGTTGTCCGTGACGCCGGCGGCCGTGTCGCACCAGATCAAGGCGCTCGAGAGCCGCGTCGGCGTGCTGCTGTTCGAGCGCGGCGCGGGCGGCGTGCGGCTGACCGAAGAAGGCGAGCGGCTGTTTCGCGCGAGTCACGATGCGTTGCTGGCGTTGAGCCGCGGGCTCGACGCGGTGCGTCCGGAGGCGGCCGACGAGCGCACGCTCGTGCTGACCACGACGCCGGCCTTTGCGGCGATGTGGCTGATTCCGCGTCTCGGTGCGTTTCGCCGCGTCGATCCGCATCTGCACATCAAGGTCGAAACCGGAAACGCGCTCGTCGATCTCGAACGCGATGCACGGATCGATCTCGCGATTCGCGCGACGTCGCGCCAGTTTCCCGCGCTGCACGAGATTGCGTTGATCGACGAGTACTTCGGCGCGTATGCGGCCGCCGGGTTCGATGCGCATCGCACGGACGCGCCGCTCGATCTGATCGAGACCGTGTGGGACACGCCGCTGCCCGTGTCGGTCGACTGGGCGTCGTGGTGCCGTGCGGCGGGCCGGGAAGCGTGGCTCGAACGCGCGGTGTTTCGCCATTACGACGACGAGCATTACGCGTTGCAGGCCGTGCTGCACGGGCAGGGTGTCGCGCTGCTCAGCTCCGTGCTGGCCGCCGAGCATGTCGAGCGCGGCGCATTGATGCCGATCGATCCCGCGGTGCGGCTCGACGGCGCGCGCTTCGTCGCGCTGTGCCGGCCGGGGCGGGAGCGCGAGCCGCAGGTCAGGCGGTTTCTCGACTGGCTCGAAGCGGAAATCGCCCGGACCCGCGACGCGGTGGCGCGGATCGCGCCCGATGAGCGCCGCGCCGCTACCCGAAGCTGACGCAATACACCGGCGGCAAGTGCGCCGATATCTGTTGCCAGTGCTCGCCGCCATCGGCAGACGTCCATAATCCGCCCGTCGTCGACGCCATCGCGAGGCGCGTGCCGGAATCGTCCACCGCGAGCCCGTGCCGGTACACGAGGTCGTACGCCGGCGCGGCCGGCAACCCGTTCGACAGACTCTCGAAACTGCGGCCGCCGTCGCGCGTGCGCGTGACGACGAACCGGCCGTTCACCGGGATCCGGCACGCGTCCTTCACGGCCGGCACGAACCACGCGGTATCCGGTTCGTGCGGATGCACGGCCACCGCGAAACCGAAGCTCGACGGCTCGGCCTCGATGCGCCGCCAGTGTTCGCCGCCGTCGGTCGAGCGGAAGATCGCGCAGTGATGCTGGGTCCACAGCACGTCCGGGTTGGCCGCGCACTGCACGACGCGGTGCGGATCCTGCATGTTCGGCTCGCCGCGCCGCTCGGGCGGCATGTAGTCGGCTTCCATGCCTTCCGCCGTGACGCGCCAGGTCGCGCCGCCGTCGACGGTCTGCCAGACGCCGCCGCACGAGACGCCGACGGTGACGTGCCGGCTGTCGCGCGGATCGACCATCACCGAATGGATGCCCGGCGCGTCGTACCCGCCGCCGCCCCATTCGGCGCGTTCGGGGCGATCCCACAGCGCGCGGTTGAGGACCCACGAGTCGCCGTGGTCGTCGGAGCGGAACAGGCCGCCGGGAATCGTGCCGGCCCACAGCACGCCGGGTTCGTCCGCGCCGCCGGCTTCGAGCGACCAGATTTGCTGCAGCGTCCACGGCGGTTGCGGCGATCCGGCAGGCTCGTCGTCGGTGTCGCCGCTGCCTGCGCGCGTGTCGGCACGGGCAGGCGACACATCGGCTGGCTGCGGCGGATAAACCGGAACCGCGCATTCCTCCCAGTCGGTGGCGCCTGCGCGCAGCCGATGCAGCTTCACGCCGAAATGACCGAGATTGAGCGCCGCGTACAGCGTGCCGTCGCGCGGATCGGCGAGCGCCATGCTGACGGGCTCGCCGACGAAATGCGGTTCGCCGGGCGTCCAGCCGCCGTTGCCGTCCGGTTGCAGGACGAACAGGCCCTTGCGGGTGGCGACGAGCAGTCGATCGTTCATGTGCGATGTCTCCGGATGGTTCGCCTTGGTACGGCGGCACTTGGTATGGGGATGCGCCCGTGCATCGGTCCCTTTATCCGCCGGTCAGCGCCTGCACGACATACACGCGGCTGGTGGTCCCGAGCGTATCGGACAGGCGCTGCCGGTCGCGGATCGGCTGGCCGTCGATGAACACCGACAGGTGCTTTCGCAGCGCGCCCTGGTCGTCGACGATGTAGCCGCGCAACCGTGGCTGCTCGCTGAAAATGGTGTCGAATGCTTCGCCGACCGTGTGCGCGTCGATGTCGCGCTCGGGCGTTTCGACATGCCGCTGGATCGACGCGGCGAAGAAGAGGTGCGCCATGGCGGTAGCTGGCAGGAGCCGCACGAAGGGACGGCTTGTAGTGTAGGCGATCCGGCGCGCGCCGAAAGGTGCATTGAAGGCGCCGTGCAGGGTGGCGGCGGCTACACCGGAATCGACCGCCCCCGGATCCGGATCCCCAGCCGCACGACGCCGATCACCGCATTCGACAGCCAAGTGAGCCAGCGCGGCATCCCGCGGCGGCGGATATCGAGCAGCAGCACGATCCGCACCGCGTCGCTGTCGTTCCACACCTCGTGCGTGAACGTGTCGTCCCACAGCAGGAAGCGGCCTTCGTCGAGCCGGTATTCGTGCCCGTCGACCTTCAGCACGGCGGCCGGCGTACCGTCCGCGCGCGTCGGCATCGACAGCACGAGATACCCGCGCAGGATGCCGCGAAACGGCCCGCGATGCGGCGGGATGTGCTTGCCGGGCGCGAGGAACGACAGCGACGCGGACAGCACGTCCGGCGACGCCGCGACGAGCGACGCGACGGTCGGGCAGCGCGACAGGTTGCGCGGAAACGGCTGCCCGTACGCCTGCATGATGAACATGCGCCAGTCGCGTGCGTCGTTGGCCGAGATGTCGTACTGCTCGCGCATGATTTCGTGAAAGCGCGGGATGCGCGGCATGTCGCGTGCTACCGCCAGCGCCTCCGCGCGGATCGCGGGCCACGCGCGCACGAAACGTTCGGCATCCGGGAATGCGGCCGCGTCGAGCACCGCACCGCTGTCGATATGGCGGTCGTACAGCGTGCGCAGCAGGGCGGCTGCATGGTCGTAGGCGGCGGACATGGGCGATCGATGGGCGGTCCGGATGAAGTGCTGGTCAGTCTGCCGAAGCGCGACGGGCATTGCGTTACGTCAGGTTACGCCGGCTGACGAATGAATGACAGTTGAATGTCCGGCCGGCGCGAATGGCAAGCCGGGAATAAACACGACCCCTCCGTCGTCATACGGGTGTAGCACGTCGTCTCGTTGATCGATGAAGGAGTGGAACATGAATACGCAATGGCTGGTGGCCGCCACGGTGGCGGCAATGTCTCTCGCAGGTGTCGCGACGCAAGCGTCGGCACAGGCGCTCACGCGCGAGCAGGTCCGGCAGGAACTGATCGATGCCGAAAACAACGGGTTGCGCTTCGTGACCGATACGTCGTATCCGGACGTAAGCCCGCTGTTTCAGCATCAAGCCGAGCGGATGCCGCAGCGGCAGGCCAGCACGGCGGTCGGCAGCGATCCGGCCTTGTCGTCCGAAGCGGGCAAGCCGGCGGCGATGTCGCCGCGTCCGGGCACCGCCGCATGCGTCGGCCCCGCGAGCTTCTGCACGATCTATTTCGGCAGCTGATCCACCCGCCTGCATGCGCAGCTCACGCCTGTCCCATGGTTGATCGGTACATCACGTTGAAGGAGTTCATGATGAAAATATATGTCGCACTACTGATGATGATCGGTGCGCTCGCCGGTCAGTCGGCGTTCGCGCAAGCGGCCGCCCCGCTGACGCGTGCGCAGGTCCGCGACGAACTGATGCGTCTCGAAGCGGCCGGGTACGACCCGGCGAAGGGCGACGACGGCGAGTATCCGGCCGACATCCAGGCTGCGGAAGCGAAGCTCGCCGAGCAGGATCGGGCGCGCATGGCGGCGTCGGCGACGCCGGCGGCCGAACCCGGCATGCCGGCGCAGGTCGGCAACTAGGGGCCGACATGTCCCCGTGTGGCGAGAGACCGCCGGCATCGCGACAGAGCGAGGCGCGCGCGCTGCGGGTCGCGCGGATACGAATCGTGTGGAGCGGGGGGGCGGTGTCGTCCCGGCGCCGATGCGTGCTTCATGCCGGCGCTCGCGCTCGACGCGAAGCGTCCGGGTAGGCCGGCACGCGGGCGGGACGCGACGCGCGTCGTGGCGCGTCGGAAAGTCCGGCCGGGCCGCGTCGAGGCGGCCCGGCGCAAATCAGCGCCGTTCGTCCGCGATATGGCTGCGGATCACGTCCGCGAACGACGTGTCGCCCTTCAGCCCGAGCGCTTCCGCGCGCGACGTATCCCAGCGGCCCGGCCAGCTGCCGACGATCTTCTCGACGCGTTCGTCGGGCGCATGACGGATCAGCTTGACGACCTCGTCGCCCGCGACGTCGCGCAGCGCCGCGATCATCTCGTCGACCGACACCGACAGCCCCGGCAGGTTGATCACGCGCTTGTTGCCGAGCTTCGCGCTGTCGAGTTCACAGCCGGCGACGAGCGCTTCGATCGCGCCGCGCGGCGACAGCAGCCACAGCCGCGTCGAGCCGGGCACCGGGCACACGCTTTCCTCGCCGTTCAGCGGCTCGCGGATGATGCCGCTCGCGAACGACGACGCGGCCGCGTTCGGGCGGCCGGGCCGCACGCTGATGGTCGGCAGCCGCAGCACGCGGCCGTCGACGAAGCCGCGCCGCGCGTAATCGCACAGCAGCAGTTCGGCGATCGCCTTCTCGGCGCCGTACGACGATTGCGGGTTCAGCGCGGTGTCGTCCTGCACGACGTCGGGCAGCGCGCCGCCGTACACCGCGACGGAGCTCGTGAACACGACACGCGGCTGGTGGCCGCGCGCGCGGCACACTTCGAGCAGCGTGCGCGATGCGTCGAGATTGATCCGCATGCCGAGATCGAAATCGGCTTCGGCTTGCCCGCTGACGATCGCCGCGAGGTGGAAGATCGCGCCCGTCTGCGTGTCGATCGCACTGTCGAGCACCGCGCGATCGGCGATGTCGCCGACGATCGACGTCACGCGCGCATCGCCGAAATCGCTGCCCTTGACGACGTCGAGCAGCACCAGCTCGTCGATCTTCTCGCTGCGACCGTCCGGGCCGGTCAATTCGCCGCGCTCGAGCAGCTTGCGCGCAAGACGCTGGCCGAGAAAGCCCGCGCCGCCGGTGATCAGTACTTTCATGTTGGTTGCCCTCTGAGGAATGCTTGAATTACAGGTACGGCTTGAGCCAGCCGAGGCCTTCCGACGTGCCGGCCTTCGGCCGATACTCGCAGCCGATCCAGCCGTCGTAGCCGAGTGCGTCGATCAGCGCGAACAGGTACGGGTAGTTGAGTTCGCCGACATCCGGCTCGTGGCGTTCAGGCACGCCCGCGATCTGGATATGGCCGATGCCCGCGAAATCGCGCTTGAGCTTCATCGCGAGATCGCCTTCGACGATCTGGCAGTGGTAGCAGTCGAACTGCACCTTCAGGTTCGGTGCACCGATTTCCGCGCGGATCGCCTGCGCGTCGTCCTGGCGGCTCAGGAAATAGCCGGGCATGTCGCGCTGGTTGATCGGCTCGATCAGGATCGTGATGCCGTGCGCGGCCGCCGCCTGCGCCGCATGACGCAGGTTCGCCAGGTAGGTGTCGCGATGGCGCGCGCGGTCGGCGCCCGGCGCGACCATGCCGGCCATCACGTGCAGCTTCCTGTTGCCGATCACGCGCGCATAGTCGAGCGCCTGGTCGATGCCGCGGCGGAATTCGTCCTCGCGGCCCGGCAGCGACGCAATGCCGCGTTCGCCCGCGGCCCAGTCGCCCGGCGGCGCGTTGAACAGCGCCTGTTCGAGGCCGTGCGCGTCGAGGCGCGCGCGGATGTCCTCGGCCGCGAAGTCGTACGGGAACAGGTACTCGACGGCCTTGAAACCGTCATGGGCGGCAGCGGCGAAGCGTTCGAGGAACGCATGCTCGGTATACATCATCGAGAGGTTGGCGGCGAAGCGGGGCATGGCAGCGGGTCCTGTGAATGAAGGGAGCGGGGCGCCGTGCGCCCCGCGTCGAATGATGAATCGGCCGGCGGCGGATCAGCGGTTCACGAGCTTGGGCGGCGTGAGCCATACCGCGATCGCGCCGAGCACGAGCATCGCCGCGAGCACGTACATGCCGGACGACGTGCTGTGCGTGACGTCCTTCAGGTAGCCGATCACGTACGGGCTCGCGAAACCGGCGAGGTTGCCGACCGAGTTGATGATCGCGATCCCGGCCGCGGCCGCGGAGCCGGCGAGGAACGCGGTCGGCAGCGACCAGAACAGCGGCGCGCAGGTCAGCACGCCGCCTGCCGCGAGCGACAGGAACACGATCGACACCGCCGTATTGTGCGAGTACGACGCGGCGACCGCAAACCCGATCGCGCCCATCAGCGCCGGCACGATCAGGTGCCAGCGGCGTTCGCGGCGCTTGTCCGCGCTGTGGCCGAACAGGTTCATCACGACGATCGCGACGACGAACGGAATCGCCGACAGCAGGCCGATCTGCAGCGTATCGGTGATGCCGGTCGATTTCACGAGCGTCGGCATCCAGAACGTGAGCCCGTACTGGCCGGTGACGAACGCGAAGTAGATCAGCGACATCCACCACATGCGCGGGTCCGAGAACACGGCCTTCAGCGAATGGCCGTGCTTCTGCTGTTCCTGCGGCTGCGCGGCGATCTCGTCTTCGAGCAACTGCTTCTCGCGCTCGTCGAGCCATTTCGCGCTGCGAATGCTGTTGTCGAGATACAGGATCGTCGCGATGCCGACGAGCACGGCCGGCACGGCTTCGATCATGAACATCCATTGCCAGCCGTGGAAGCCCGAGCCGCCGTGGAAGCGCTCCATGATCCAGCCCGACAGCGGGTTGCCGAAGATGCCCGACACCGGAATCGCGGACATGAACACCGCGATGATCTTCGCGCGGCGGTGTGACGGGAACCAGTACGTGAGGTACAGGATCACGCCCGGGTAGAAGCCGGCTTCCGCGAGGCCGAGCAGGAAGCGCAGCACGTAGAACTGCGTGGGCGTCTTCACGAACGCGAACAGCGCGGACAGCAGCCCCCACGTGATCATGATCCGCGCGATCCAGATGCGCGCGCCGATGCGGTGCATCAGCATGTTGCTCGGCAGTTCGAACAGGAAGTAGCCGAGGAAGAAAATCCCGGCGCCGAGCCCGAACACGGTTTCGCTGAATGCGAGATCCTGCGACATCTGCAGCTTGGCGAAGCCGACGTTCACGCGGTCGAGATACGCGACCACGTAGCAGAGCATCAGGAACGGCACGATGCGCCAGAACACTTTCTTGTAGGTGCGGTCGAGTTCGCCCGATTGGGCGGCCGCGGCGGGCGAGCGGCTTGCGGCCGCGTCGAGAGCAGTCATCGTCGTCTCCTGGACTATCGTGTACCGGCGGCGCGTACGCCGCCGGATCGTGTGTGTGCTGACGGAAGGGCCCGCGCACACGGCGGGCATGGGAAGCGGTGCGTGATCCGGACGGCGACGCGTTACCAGCGCGCGCCGAAGGTCTGGCGCAGTTCGTCGAGCGCGGCGTCGGACAGCGGTTCCGGCTTCGGCTGCGTCATCAGCCACAGCCGCGCGGTTTCCTCGAGCTCCTCGAGCGCATACGACGCGTGCGATACCGACGGCCCCCACATCACGGGGCCGAGGCGATCGAGCAGCACGCCGCGCACCTGGTCGGCCAGCGCCGCGACTTCGGCCGCGACGGCCGGGTCGCCGGGGCGGCGGTAACGGATCAGCGGAATGTGGCCGACCTTCATCACGTAGTACGGCGTGATCGGCGGCAGCACGTCGGTGTCGCGCCACACGCCCGCGAGCGTCAATGCGACGAGGTGCGTCGAATGCGTGTGGACGACGCCGTTTGCTGCGGCGTTGCGCGCATAGATGCCGCGATGCAGCGCGAGCGTCTTCGACGGCTTGCCGCCCGAGACGGGCTGCCCGTCGGCGCCGACTTTCGCGATGTCGTTCGGGTCGAGCCGGCCGAGGCAGGCGTCGGTTGGCGTGATCAGCCAGCCGTCATGCAGGCGCGCGCTGATGTTGCCGGCGCTGCCGACCGCATGGCCGCGCGCGTACAGGCTCGCGCCGACCACGCAGATCTCTTCGCGCAGTTTGGCTTCGTCGCTCATCGTGCGGCTCCGTCCAGCGCGCGCAGCGCCTTGTCGAAAAAGTCGGTCGTGCCGAAGTTGCCGGATTTCAGCGCGAGGCCGAGCGGCTGCGCGTCGATGGTGGCCGTGGCCGGCACGCCCGGATCGATCTGCGCGCCGATCTGCAGCGACTTCACGTCGAGCGCCTGCACGACTGCGCCGGACGTCTCGCCGCCGGCGACGACGAACTTGCGCACGCCGAGTTCGCGCAGCCCGCGGGCGATCGCCGCGAGCGTGCTTTCGACGAGATGGCCGGCCGCGTCGACGCCGAGCGCCTGCTGCACGGCTTTCACCTCGTCGGGCGTGGCCGTTGCATAGATCAGCACGGGCTGCGGCAGGTGCGAGCGCGCAAACGCGAGCGCCTGCTCGACGACGGGCTCGCCGCGCGAGGCCGCGAGCGGGTCGATGCGGAAACTCGGCCGCGTCGCGCGCCATGCGGCGACCTGTGCGTTGGTGGCTTTCGATGCGCTGCCGGCGAGCACGGCCGATAGGCCGTCGATGCGCGGCAGCGACGCCGCGTTGTCGCGCTCGGGCAATTGCTCCGCGCGGCGGAAATTCGCCGGCAGGCCGAGCGCGATGCCCGAGCCGCCGGTGACGAGCGGCAGGCCCGCGCACGCTTCGCCAAGCACGTACAGATCGCGGTCCGACAGCGCGTCGGCGATCGCGAAACGGGCGCCTTCCGCGCGCAGCTGGTCGATCCGCGCGCGCACGGCGGCCGCGCCGAGCGCGATCGTGTCGTAGCGGATCAGGCCGACCGGCGACTTCGTCTGCCGTTGCAGCACGCGCACGAGGTTCGCATCCTTCATCGGCGTGAGCGGATGATGTTCCATTCCCGATTCGTTCAGCAGCACGTCGCCGACGAACAGGTGGCCGCGGTAGATCGTGCGGCCATTTTCCGGGAACGCCGGGCACGCGATCGTGAAATCGCCGCCGGCCGCATCGAGCAGCGCGTCGGCCACCGGCCCGATGTTGCCCGCGTCGGTCGAATCGAACGTCGAGCAGTACTTGAAGAAGAACTGGCGGCACCCTTGCGCGCGCAACCATTCATACGCGGCGAGCGATTGCGCGACGGCGTCGGCGGCGGGGATCGTGCGCGACTTCAGCGCGACGACGATCGCGTCGGCGTCGACGATCGTGTCGGCAGCGGCGCCGTCGGCGGGCACGCCGATCGTCTGCACGGTGCGCATGCCGCTCTTGACGAGCATGTTCGCGAGATCGGTCGCGCCGGTGAAATCGTCGGCGATGCAGCCGAGCAGGGGACGGGAAGCGGAAGCGGTCATGGCGGGAACGTCGTTCGAATCAGCGGGCGGGCGGCAGCGTGATGCCGGGGAAAGTCTTGATCACGGCGGAATCGTCCTCGCCGCCGTGGCCGGCGCTCGACGCGCTCATGAACATCTGGTGCGCGGTGGCCGACAGCGGCAGCGGGAATTTGCTGCGGCGCGCGGTATCGAGCACGAGGCCGAGATCCTTCACGAAGATGTCGACGGCCGACAGCGGCGTGTAGTCGCCGTTCAGGATGTGCGGCACACGGTTCTCGAACATCCACGAATTGCCGGCGCTGTGCGTGATCACGTCGTACAGCGCGTCGGCATCGACGCCTTCGCGCAGGCCCAGCGCCATCGCCTCGGCGGCCGCCGCGATATGCACGCCGGCCAGCAACTGGTTGATGATCTTCACTTTCGAGCCGATGCCGTGCGCGTCGCCCAGGCGGTACACCTTGCCGGCGATCGCGGCGAGCACGTCCTCGCAGCCGGCATAGGCGGCGGCCGGGCCCGACGTCATCATCGTCATCTCGCCGGAGGCCGCGCGCGCGGCGCCGCCCGACACGGGCGCGTCGAGCATCTGCAGGCCGGCTGCCTCGATGCGCGCGCCGAGCGCGACCGCGAATTCGGGCGCGACGGTCGCGCTCGCGATCACGACGCCGCCCGGCTTCATCGCCGCGACCGCGCCGTGTTCGCCGAACAGCACCGTTTCCGTTTGCGCGGCATTGACGACGAGCGTGACGACGACGTCGCACTGCGCGCCGAGTTCGGCCGGCGTCGCACAGGCGATGCCGCCTTCGGCGGCGAACGCCTGCAGCACGGTGTCGCGCACGTCGCATGCGTGGACGCGCAGCCCGGCGCGCAGCAGCGAGCGTGCGACGCCGAGGCCCATCGCGCCGAGGCCGATGACTCCAACATTTCGTGACATGGTCAACCTTGATCGATTCGGGAGAGGTTCGTGACGGCGGCGCTGCCGGGAACGGCCGCGCCGCCGGCTTTCAGCAGATGCCGGCTTCCGCGAGACGGCGGGCGGCGTTGTACATGTGCGTGCGCGCCGCGTTGCGGGCGGCCATCGGGTCGCGCGCGCGGATCGCGTCGGCGATCGCCGCGTGTTCGTCGCGCACCTGGCGCGAGAAGTCCTCGCGCGTCGCTTCGTTGCGCCGCGTGACCTTCACGCCGGCTTCGAGGTACTGGTTCAGGAACTGCAACGTCTTCAGGAAATACGGGTTGCCGGTGACGGCCGCGATCGTGCGGTGGAACGCGACGTCTTCCGCGACACCGTCGCGCCCTTCGGCCACCGCTTCGTCGATCTTGCGCAGCGCGTCGTCGATGTCGGCCATGTCGTCGGCGGTGTGGTGCAGCGCGGCTTCGGCCGCGACTTCAGCCTCGATCGCGCGGCGTACCGCGAGCAGATGCGGCAGCGAGCTCGCCTCGACGGCTTCCGCGTAGTCGATCCGCAGCGGCCGGATCGCGCCGTGCTGGTTTACGAACACGCCGCTGCCCTGGCGCGGCTCGACCACGCCTTCGTTCTTCAGCCGCGAGATCGCCTCGCGGATCACGGTGCGGCTCACGCCGAATTCCTGCGCGAGCACGGCCTCGGTCGGCAGCTTGCCGGTGGCCGAGAAGCTGCCCACTTCGATCTGCTTGAGCAGTTGCTGCGCGACATGGTCGCTCATCGCGCGGGCGGGAATTTTCTCGAACATGATGCTCAGGTTTGTAAGGTGATGTGGTCATCATACAAATTTGAGCGGGCATCAGCATCCGGGATAACCCTCGTTTTACGGCGGCGAACGTCGGCTAAGTTGACTGGAACCGGTTCCAAAAGCGGCGAAACCGATGTGAACGTGTGTCGATCCGCAATCGACGGGGGAGGCGGATGCGCGCCCGGGGGCGTTCAGTCGGCGATGTCCTCGACCGGATCGGCCGACCCGTCGGGCGTCGCGGCGACTTCAGCCACGTCGCCGCCGCGCTCGCGATACGTCGCCGGCGGCACGCCGAACTGCTTGCGGAATTCGCGCCCGAGGTGCGACGCATCGGCGAATCCGCAGCTCGACGCGATATCGGCGACCGTGCGGTCCGAACTCGTCAGCAGCCACGCGGCGGTACGCAGCCGCACCTGTTTCGCGAAGGCCTGCGGACTCTTGCCGGTCTCCGCCTTGAACAGCCGTTCGAGCTGCCGCGTCGACAGGTCGAGCTTGCACGCGAGTTCCTCGAGCGGCAGCGCCCGCCCGACGTGCTGTTCCATCAGAAGAATCGCGCGCTTGACCTTCGGATGCGTCGCCGGTTCGAGGCCCGGCGGATGCGGCTGCGGCGCATTGCCTTTCTGCATCTCGCCGACCAGCAGGATGCGCAGCGCCTTCTGCACGGTCGCGTGATCGAAATGGCGCAGCAGGATCGCGGCGGCGACGTCGATCGACGCGCGGCCGCCCGAGCACGTGATCCGGCGCCGGTCGATCACGAACAGCCGGTCGGCGATCAGCAGGTCGGGATCGGCGGACGGAAAGCGCTCGATGAAATCCCAGTAATGGAACCAGCTCACGCAGGTGCGGTAGCCGTCGAGCACGCCGGCGCGCATCAACGTGAACACGCCGGTGCAGATGCCGACGACCGTCGCGCCGTCCGCCGCCGCGCGGCGGACGAAATCGAGCGTTTCAGGGCCGGCCTGCGGCCCCGAATGCAGCAGCCCGCCGACCACCACCACATAGTCGAACGGCTCGGCCGCGTCGAACGTCTCCCACGGCGTGATCTGGATCCCGCAACTCGCGCGCACCGGCGCGAGCGTCTCGCCGATCACGCTCCACGCGCAGCGCACCGGCTTGCTGTAGTCGCCGTCGTCGGCCGACAGCCGCAGCATGTCGACGAAGCCGGAGAAGGCCGTCAGCGTGAAGTTCGGCAGCAGCACGATGCCGAAGCGGATGCGCCGCGGCGCGGGTTCTGCGAGGGGGGAAGCGGGTACGTCGGGGGTCATCGCGGCCAATCTCGTCACGCCGGGCAGGCGGTCTCACTCGTTTCATTCGGTTTGCGGGTTACGGCTGCCGGGGCGGCGCGGATGCAGCCAGCGTCGCCGATCGGCCGCGGCCGGACTTGTGGTTTTTCGTCGCGAACCATCGCCAAAACGCACTTTCGGGCCGGCCGGCGCGGCGCTTGGCGGCGCTATCCCACGCCGATGCCGTTTTTGTTCTATCGGCCGATTTTACGCTTTGATGTACTGGGGCCCAACGACATTTCACGCATGCAACCCAAAGGAAGCCAGATGAACGTCAGCGCGTTCGACCTGTTCAAGATCGGCATCGGCCCGTCCAGTTCGCATACGGTCGGCCCGATGATCGCCGCGTGCCGCTTCGCGTCGCACGTCGAGGACGCGAACCTGCTCGGCTTCGTGCGCCGCGTGCGGGTCGAGCTGTACGGCTCGCTCGGTGCGACCGGCAAGGGCCACGGCACCGACAAGGCCGTGTTGCTCGGCCTCGAGGGCCACCTGCCCGACACGATCGATCCGGACCTGATCGAGCCGCGGCTCGCCGCGATCCGCGCGGAGAAGACGCTGTCGCTGCTCGGCAAGCAGACGGTGCGCTTCGACGAGAAGGAACACATCGGCTTCTATCGCAAGCTGATGAGCGGCACGAGCATCGTGCACCCGAACGGGATGCGCTTCCAGGCATTCGACGAACACGGCCAGTTGCTCGTCGAGAAGGAGTATTACTCGGTCGGCGGCGGCTTCGTCGTGAACCGCGACGGCGATCGCGTGAACGGCGTACGGGCGGCGGTCGACGTACCGTATCCGTTCCGCACCGGCGACGACCTGATGCGCCAGTGCCGCGAACACGGGCTGTCGATCGCCGAACTGATGCTGCGCAACGAATGCGCGCTGCGCCCCGCCGACGAAGTGCGCGCCGGGTTGCTCGCGATCTGGCGCACGATGGCCGCCTGCGTCGAGCGCGGCTGCAAGGTCGAGGGCGACCTGCCGGGACCGATGCGCGTGAAGCGTCGCGCGGCCGAGTTGAATGGCCGCCTGCGCGCCCGTTCGGAAGAGTCGCTGCGCGATCCGCTGTCGATGCTCGACTGGGTCAACCTGTATGCGATGGCCGTGAACGAAGAGAACGCGGCCGGCGGCCGGGTCGTCACCGCGCCGACCAACGGCGCGGCCGGCGTGATCCCCGCGGTGCTGCACTACTACGTGAAGTTCGTGCCGGGCTCGAACGAAGCCGGCATCGTCGAATTCCTGCTGACGGCCGCGGCGATCGGGATCATCTACAAGGAAACCGCGTCGATCTCCGGCGCGGAAGTCGGCTGCCAGGGCGAAGTGGGCGTCGCATGCTCGATGGCCGCCGCCGCGCTCGCCGCCGTGATGGGCGGCACGCCCGACCAGGTCGAGAACGCGGCCGAGATCGGCATGGAGCACAACCTCGGGATGACCTGCGACCCGGTCGGCGGGCTCGTGCAGATCCCGTGCATCGAGCGCAACGCGATGGGCGCGATCAAGGCGCTGAACGCATCGCGCATGGCGCTCAAGGGCAATGGCCAGCACTACGTATCGCTCGATTCCGTGATCAAGACGATGCGCGAAACCGGCGCCGACATGAAGACGAAATACAAGGAAACGTCGCGCGGCGGCCTCGCCGTGAACGTCATCGAATGCTAACGAAGGATCCAAACATGAGCCGCTACTCGATATTCAGCCTGTTCCGCAACGGCCTCTCGTATCACGAGAACTGGGAGAAGCAGTGGAAGAGCCCGGAGCCGAAGAAGGAATACGACGTCGTGATCGTCGGCGGTGGCGGCCACGGCCTCGCGACCGCGTACTACCTCGCGAAGGAACACGGGATCACGAACGTCGCGATCCTCGAGAAGGGCTGGATCGGCGGCGGCAACACCGCGCGCAACACGACGATCGTGCGCTCGAACTATCTGTGGGACGAATCGGCCGCGCTGTACGAGAAGGCGATGAAGCTGTGGGAAGGGCTGTCGCAGGACCTGAACTACAACGTGATGTTCAGCCAGCGCGGCGTGATGAACCTCGCGCACACGCTGCAGGACGTGCGCGACACCGAGCGCCGCGTGAACGCGAACCGGCTGAACGGTGTCGATGCCGAATTCCTGACGCCCGCGCAGATCAAGGAAATCGAGCCGACCATCAACCTGAACAGCCGCTACCCGGTGCTCGGCGCATCGATCCAGCGCCGTGCGGGTGTCGCGCGTCACGACGCGGTGGCCTGGGGCTTCGCACGCGGCGCGGACCGCGCCGGCGTGGATATCATCCAGAACTGCCAGGTCACGGGCATTCGCCGCGAAGGCGGCGCGGTGGTCGGCGTCGATACGGTGAAGGGCTTCATCAAGGCGAAGAAGGTCGCGGTGGTCGCCGCCGGCAACACGACGACGCTCGCCGACATGGCCGGCGTGCGTCTGCCGATCGAAAGCCACCCGCTGCAGGCGCTGGTGTCGGAGCCGATCAAGCCGGTCGTCAACTCGGTGATCATGTCGAACGCGGTGCACGCGTACATCAGCCAGTCCGACAAGGGCGACCTCGTGATCGGCGCCGGTATCGACCAGTACACGGGCTTCGGCCAGCGCGGCAGCTTCCACATCATCGAAAGCACGCTGCAGGCGATCGTCGAGATGTTCCCGGTGTTCTCGCGCGTGCGGATGAACCGCCAGTGGGGCGGCATCGTCGACGTGTCGCCGGACGCGTGCCCGATCATCACCAAGACCGACGTGAAGGGCCTCTATTTCAACTGCGGCTGGGGCACCGGCGGCTTCAAGGCGACGCCCGGCTCGGGCTGGGTGTTCGCGCACACGATCGCCCGCGACGAACCGCATCCGCTGAACGCACCGTTCGCGCTCGACCGCTTCTACACGGGCCATCTGATCGACGAGCACGGCGCCGCTGCCGTCGCGCACTAACCGCACTGAGGAGAAAGAAACATGTTGCTGATCGAATGTCCGTGGTGCGGGCCGCGCGCCGAATCCGAGTTCACGTGCGGCGGTGAAGCCGACATCGTGCGCCCGGTGGCGAACGAGACCATGACCGACCGCGAATGGGGCGAATACGTGTTCATGCGCGAGAACAAGCGCGGGCTCCACAAGGAGCAATGGCTGCACACGCAGGGCTGCCGCCGCTGGTTCAAGGTCACGCGCGACACGGTGACCTACGATATCAAGGGCTACGAAAAGTTCGGTGGGGCTGCCAACAGTGGCGCAGCTGCCGGCAACGCACACGAAGAGGGCACGAGCAAATGAGCCAGAAAGACCGCCTCGGCACCGGTGGCCGCATCAATCGCGCGATTCCGTTGACGTTCACGTTCAACGGCCGCACGTACCAGGGCTTCCAGGGCGACACGCTCGCGTCCGCGCTGCTCGCGAACGGCGTGCATTTCGTCGCGCGCAGTTTCAAGTACCACCGTCCGCGCGGGATCGTGACGGCGGACGTCGCGGAACCGAATGCCGTCGTGCAGCTCGAAACCGGCCCGTACACGGTGCCGAACGCGCGCGCGACCGAGATCGAGCTGTACCAGGGGCTCGTCGCGACCAGCGTGAACGCGGAGCCGACGCTCGAGAACGACAAGTACGCGATCAACCAGAAGTTCTCGCGCTTCATGCCGGCCGGGTTCTACTACAAGACCTTCATGTGGCCGCGCAACATGTGGCCGAAGTACGAAGAGAAGATCCGCGAAGCGGCTGGCCTCGGCAAGGCGCCCGAAGTGCTCGACGCCGATCGCTACGACAAATGCTACGCGCACTGCGACGTGCTCGTGGTCGGCGGTGGCCCGTCGGGCCTCGCCGCCGCGCATGCGGCCGCCACGGCCGGCGCGCGCGTGATTCTCGTCGACGACCAGCGCGAACTCGGCGGCAGCCTGCTGTCGTGCCGCGCGGAGATCGACGCGAAGCCCGCGCTGCAATGGGTCGAGAAGATCGAGGCCGAACTGCGCAAGCTGCCCGACGTGACGATCCTGTCGCGCAGCACCGCGTTCGGCTATCAGGACCACAACCTCGTGACGGTCACGCAACGCCTCACCGATCACCTGCCGGTGTCGATGCGCAAGGGTACGCGCGAATTGCTGTGGAAGGTCCGCGCGAAACGCGTGATCCTCGCGACCGGCGCGCACGAGCGGCCGATCGTGTTCGGCAACAACGACCTGCCGGGCGTGATGCTGGCGGGCGCGGTGTCGACCTACGTGCATCGCTTCGGCGTGCTGCCGGGCCGCAACGTGGTCGTGTTCACGAACAACGACCGCGCCTATCAGACCGCGCTCGACCTGAAGGCGTGCGGCGCGAAGGTGACGGTCGTCGATTCCCGCGCGTCGTCGAACGGCGCGCTGCCGGCCGCCGCGAAGCGGCAGGGCGTGACGGTGATGAGCGGCGCGGTCGTCACGGCCGCTTCGGGCAAGTGGCGCGTATCGTCGGTCGACGTCGCGTCCTACTCGAACGGCCAGACCGGCGGCAAGCTGCAGACGCTGCCGTGCGACCTCGTCGCGATGTCGGGCGGCTTCAGCCCGGTGCTGCACCTGTTCGCGCAATCGGGCGGCAAGGCGTGCTGGAACGACGAGAAGGCGTGCTTCCTGCCGGGCAAGCCCGTGCAGGCGGAAGCGAGCATCGGCGCGGCGGCCGGCGAATTCGGGCTCGCCCGTGCGCTGCGGCTCGCGGTGGATGCGGGCGTCGAAGCGGCGAAGGCCGCGGGCTTCACGGCCGCGCAGCGTCCGGCCGCACCGCAGGTCGCGGAAACCGTCGAAGGCGCGCTGCAGCCGTTGTGGCTCGTCGGCAGCCGCGAGGCGGCCGCGCGCGGGCCGAAGCAGTTCGTCGACTTCCAGAACGACGTTGCCGCCGCCGACATCCTGCTCGCCGCGCGCGAAGGCTTCGAATCGGTCGAGCACGTGAAGCGCTACACGGCGATGGGCTTCGGCACCGACCAGGGCAAGCTCGGCAACATCAACGGGATGGCGATCCTCGCGGGCGCGCTCGGCAAGACGATTCCGGAAACGGGCACGACGACGTTCCGCCCGAACTACACGCCCGTGTCGTTCGGCACGTTCGCGGGCCGCGAGACGGGCGACTTCCTCGACCCGATCCGCAAGACGGCCGTGCACGAATGGCACGTCGAGCACGGCGCGATGTTCGAGGACGTCGGCAACTGGAAGCGGCCGTGGTATTTCCCGAAGAACGGCGAGGATCTCCATGCGGCCGTGAAGCGCGAATGCCTCGCGGTGCGCAACGGCGTCGGCATTCTCGATGCGTCGACGCTCGGCAAGATCGACATCCAGGGCCCGGACGCGGTGAAGCTGCTGAACTGGATGTACACGAACCCGTGGAACAAGCTCGAGATCGGCAAGTGCCGCTACGGGCTGATGCTCGACGAAAACGGGATGGTGTTCGACGACGGCGTGACCGTGCGCCTCGCCGACCAGCATTTCATGATGACGACCACCACCGGCGGCGCGGCGCGCGTGCTGACGTGGCTCGAGCGCTGGCTGCAGACCGAATGGCCCGACATGAAGGTGCGGCTCGCGTCCGTCACCGATCACTGGGCGACGTTCGCGGTGGTCGGCCCGAAGAGCCGCAAGGTCGTGCAGAAGGTGTGCCAGGACATCGACTTCGGCAATGAGGCGTTCCCGTTCATGAGCTACCGCAACGGCACGGTTGCCGGCGCGAAGGCGCGCGTGATGCGGATCAGCTTCTCGGGCGAACTCGCCTACGAAGTGAACGTGCCGGCGAATGCGGGCCGCGCGGTGTGGGAAGCGCTGATGGCGGCCGGCGCCGAGTTCGACATCACGCCGTACGGCACGGAAACGATGCACGTGCTGCGCGCGGAGAAGGGCTACATCATCGTCGGCCAGGACACCGACGGCTCGATCACGCCGTACGACCTCGGGATGGGCGGGCTCGTCGCGAAGTCGAAGGACTTCCTCGGCAAGCGTTCGCTGTCGCGTTCGGATACCGCGAAGGAAGGCCGCAAGCAGTTCGTCGGCCTGCTGACCGAAGACGAACAGTTCGTGCTGCCGGAAGGCGCGCAGATCGTCGCGAAGGACACGCAGGTGTCGGCGGTCGATCCGACGCCGATGATCGGCCACGTGACGTCCAGCTACTACAGCCCGATCCTGAAGCGCTCGATCGCGCTCGCGGTGGTGAAGGGCGGCCTGAACAAGATGGGCGAGAGCGTCGTGATTCCGCTGGCCAATGGCAAGCGCATCACCGCGAAGATTTCGAGCCCGGTTTTCTACGATACCGAAGGGGTGCGTCAGCATGTGGAATGAAACGAGAAACCAGACGCAGGTGGCGGGTGCGGGCGGCGTGACGCTTGAATCGCCGTTCGTCGGCGCGGCCGACGTGCTGAAGGCGCACCAGGCGCGCGTATCGAAGAAGTTCACGCTGCGCGAGCGGCCGTTCCTCGATCTCGTCAACGTGCGCGGCGAGTTGAACGATCCGGCATTCGTCGCCGCGTTCGAGCGCGTGGTGGGCTGCCGGCCGCCCGCGCAGCCGAACACGGTGGCGCGCGGCGCCGAGTACGACGTGCTGTGGCTCGGCCCCGACGAATGGCTCGTGCGGTCGAACGGGCCGGTTCAGGCCGGCGTGCTCGAGGCGAAGCTGGCGGAGGCCGTGCAGGGCTCGTACGCGGCGGCCGTCGACGTCGGCAGCGGCTATACGGTCGTCGAGATCAGCGGCGAACGCGTGCGCGACGTGATCGCGCGCGGCTGCCCGCTCGACCTGCATCCGCGCGTGTTCAAGCCGGGCCAGTGCGCGCAGTCGCACTACTTCAAGTCGCCGATCACGCTGATCCCGACCGGCGACGACACGTTCGAGATCGTCCTGCGTCGCAGCTTCGCCGACTATTTCGTGCGCATCATGCTCGACGCCGCGGCGCCGCTCGTCTCATGAAGCCGTTCGACGAACCGTTCGTGGCGATCGACGCGCCGCGCCTGCGCGGGCGCGGCTGGAGCGTGTTCGTCGACGAACTGAAGGTGCCCGCGCGGATCGGCATTCACGCGCACGAGCACGAGGCGCCGCAGCCGATCGTGATCGATGCGCGGCTCGGGTATCGCTGCGAGCCGAGCGAGCAGGGCGAGTGGATCGATTACGACGGGTACTGCGCGCGCGTGGCGTCGTTTCTGGCGCACAAGCCGCATACGCGGTTGCTGGAGACGCTCGTCGCCGATCTCGCGGTGCTGTCGTTCCGCGAATGGCCGGCGCTGGAATCGCTGACGCTGTCGATGTACAAGCCGAAGATCCGGCCGGGGACGAAGCGCGTGGGCGTGTCGCTCGACTGGACGCGCGGAGATTACCTGCGGTGGACGGGGGCGGCGGGGCAGCTTTGATC
>NZ_JACCQB010000077.1:0-26405 GCF_015712265.1 Burkholderia sp. 9777_1386
CGCGCAGGCCGTCGGACGCGCCGCACGACGGCGACGCGTCCGACGGCCTGCGCGTGCAGGATCTCGATCTCAACCTGTTGAAGACGTTTCGCGCGGTGTACGAGGAGCGGCACGTCGGCCGCGCGGCGCTGCGGCTCGGCGTCACGCAGCCGTCCGTCAGCTACGCGCTCGGCCGGCTGCGGCTGATGTTCCGCGACGCGCTGTTCGTGCGCACCGGCACCGGCGTCGAGCCGACCCCGCGTGCGCAACGGCTCGCGATCTCGGTCGACAAGGCGCTCGCGATCCTGCAGGACGTGCTCGACGAAGGCTCGCGCTTCGCGCCCGACAGCACGCAGCGCGTGTTCCGCCTGCACATGAGCGATTTCGCGGCGAGCGCGTTCCTGCCGACGCTGCTCGCCGCGTTCGACCGGCGCGCGCCGGGCGCCGTGATCGAGACACTGCACGTCGACGAATGCCAGCTCAACGTCGCGCTCGAATCGGGGCGCATCGACTTCGCGCTCGGGCATTTCGCCGATGCGTCGAGCCACTTCCAGCGCACCGCGCTGCTGCACGAGCGCTGCGTGCTGCTGATGCCGCGCCGCACCGCGCAGCGCGTCGGGCTGCCCGACGATTTCGTGCTCGACGGCACGGCGCCCGATGCGTTGCGCTTCGTCGCGGTCACGTCGCATCCGCAATCGATGCAACTGCTCGAACGGCACGAGCTGATGCCGCGCGTGCGCGCGGCGCTGCCCGATTTTCTGGTGGTGCCTGCCCTGCTGCAGGGCGGCGATTACGCGCTGATCCTGCCGGAGACGATCGCGATCACGTTCGCGGCACGCCAGCCGTGCGTGCTGTACGAGATCGCCGGCGCCGGCGAATGGGCCGTCAATGCGTACTGGCACCGCCGCTTCGACGCGGACCCCGGCCATCGCTGGCTGCGGGCGCTGCTGCTCGAACTGTTCAATATCGGCGAGCAGGCGCCGTTCGACGCATGGCTCGCGCCGCAGCCGCCCGCCTGCGCATAGCGGCGCACGCGGGGCCGCCGCAACGCTCAGAACGACGTGAGGATGCCCGCGACGAGCGAGCTGGCGGTCGCGCCCGGCTTCGCCACCGCCACGCCGCCGCCCGCCGCGCCGTTGACGACGAAGCGCGCATGCGCGCCGTTGCGCACCATCGCGGCGCCCGTGTACAGCACCGTGCGCTTCGACAGCGGATAGTCGAAGCGGATGCCGTACGAATCGGCGTTGCCGTCGCTGTCGGCCACCTTCCGGTAATGGCCGATGCTCAGCAGCAGCGACGCGCGCCCGATCGGCACCGTCGCGCTGAGTTCCATGATGTCGCTGTGCGGATACGCGCTCTGGCCGTCGATCGCGGTCGCCACATCGGGGCCGCCGCGATGGCGCAGGTACAGCGCGGCCACTTTCACGACGCTGAAGTCGTACGAAATCGCGCCGAGCGTGTAGTTGCCGTTCGCGGCCGGGCTCGTGCTGCCGAGCGTGGACGACGCGACCGGACTGAACTTCTGCTGCATGTAGTCGACGTCGACCGACAAGCCGCCGCGCACGTAATTGATGCCGGCGCCGTACGTATCGCCGAGCGTCGCCGGCTGCCCGGCCGCGCCGTTGGCGCCGCGTGCAGCCATCGCGCGCAGCATGAAGCCCGCGTAGCGCGGCGACGTGTAGCGCATCGAGTTGCGCACGCGCAGGAACGCGGACCCGACGAAATTGTTGGTCGCGTTGCCCCAGGCGAGCCCCGCGCCGAGCCCCGGCAGGCTGTACGTGACGAGCGTCGTATGCAGGATCGTGTAGAGCTCGCCGAACTGCACGCCGCCGAACGGCCCGGTGATGCCGACCCACGCTTCGCGGCCGAACAGCGCGCTGCTGTTCGACAACGCGCCGCTCGCCGCGTTGAAACCGTCCTCCAGCTTGAAGATCGTCGCGTAGCCGCCGCCGAGATCCTCGACGCCCTTCAGCCCCCACTGCGACGCCCACAGGTTGCCGCTGCCCATGCGCGTCACGTGGTTCGGCCCGGCGTTCGCGTATTCGATCGCGGTGTCGATGCGGCCGTAGAGCGTCACGCTCGATTGCGCGACGGCCGGCAGCGCGATGCATGCGAGCAGCGCGGCAAGCGGTACGGCAAGCCGGTCGGCCCGCCCGTTCGGATGGTTCATCTGCGTCGTCCCGTAGAAGTTGCGGCGCCTGTCGGCATCGCGCCGCTTGATGTGAAGCGCGTTCGCTTTCAGATGCGAACGCTGCCGATAAAAACCGGGCCGAGTCTAGGAACGACAATTTCGGACGTCGACGCAATGCGCTCTATAACGCTTATAGATGCGCCACATGACGCGCGCGGACCCCGCCGCACGCGCGCTGCACGGCGGCCCGTGCGCACGGTCTCGGTGTTTTCTTTATCCGGGTCGGTAAATGTCCGTGTGGCGCGGCTGTCACTCCGGCTATGGCGGCCGAATTTGGCCGACTACGCTGCTCTCCGATCGTGTCGATCGTGTCACCCGCACGCTTTCGCGCCGCGACCGCGCCCGGCCCGCCAGGCCGATGCCGCGCTTTCCCACCGCCCGCTCCTGGAGAACCCGCATGTCCGCATCCACGGCCCGCGCTGCCGACGGCAAGCGCTATACGTACGAATGGTATGTCGTCGTCATCTGCATGCTCGCGTACATCTTTTCGTTCGTCGACCGGCAAGTCCTCGTGCTGATGATCGAACCGATCAAGCGCGACCTACACCTGTCCGATACGCAGTTCAGCCTGCTCAACGGCTTCGCGTTTTCGCTGTTCTATGCGGTGATGGGGCTGCCCGTCGCATATCTCGCCGACCGCTATGCGCGCCCGCGCATCATCTCGCTCGGCATCGCGCTGTGGAGCGTCGCGACCGCTGCGTGCGGGCTCAGCCAGCACTTCGTTCACATGTTCGTCGCGCGGATGGGCGTCGGCGTCGGCGAGGCCGCGCTGTCGCCCGGCGCGTATTCGATGCTCGCCGACTACTTCCCGAAGGAGAAGCTCGGGCGCGCGGTCGCCGTGTATTCGCTCGGCTCGTTCATCGGCGGCGGCATCGCGTTCCTGATCGGCGGCTACGTGATCGCGCTGCTCAAGCATGCGAGCGCGTTCACGCTGCCGGTGGTCGGACAGGTGCATGCGTGGCAGGTCACGTTCCTGATCGTCGGGCTGCCGGGCATCCTCGTCGCGCTGCTGTTCGCCGCGACCGTGCGCGATCCGCAGCGCAAGGGGCTCGCGCAGGATCGCTCGGGCGCCGTGCGGCGCGTGTCGATGCGCGATTCGCTGCGCTTCGTCGGCACGCACCGCGCGACCTTCTCGTGCCACTACCTCGGCTTCTCGTTCTACGCGATGGCGCTGTACTGCCTGCTGAGCTGGACGCCCGCGTTCTATATCCGCCGCTTCGGGATGACGGCCGTCGAAGCCGGCTACACGCTCGGCATCGTGCTGCTGGTCGCCAACACCGCCGGCGTGTTCTGCGGCGGCTGGCTCAACGACTGGCTGCTGCGGCGCGGTCGCGGCGATGCGCCGATGCGCGCCGGTGCGATCGGCGCCGCGTGCATGGCGATCCCCGCGACGCTGTTCACGCAGCTCGATAGCCTGCCCGCATCGCTCGCGATGCTGGTCGTCGCGATGTTCTTCGCGTCGTTCCCGATGCCGACCTCGACCGCCGCGATGCAAACGCTCGCGCCGAACCAGATGCGCGCGCAGATCTCCGCGTTGTTCCTGCTCGTGTCGAACCTGATCGCGCTCGGCATCGGTACGACCGTCGTCGCGCTGTTCACCGATCGCGTGTTCGGCGCGCCGGCCGCGGTCGGCCATTCGATGTCGATCGTCAACGTCGCGGCGGCCACGCTCGCCGCGCTGCTGCTCGCGGTCGGCTGCCGGCACTATCGCCGCAGCCTCGACCGAGAACGCGGTCACACGTCGGCCGCGACGCCGCAGGCCGCCGGCGCTGGCGACGCGATTGCCGCGCGCTGAACGCCGGGCACGACCGCGCGCCCGAGTATTATCCATCCGGCTGATTCAGGCATCGCTTTTTAATCGATTTGATTTATGCGATGCCCGTCCCTATTCTCGATCGCATGAAGGCGCGGGCTCTGCCGCGCCGCTTTCCTCTATCCCACGGAATTTCCCATGCAAGCGAACCGCCACCAGGTCCGGATCGACGCGCTGATCGACGCGGCGCAGGACATCCGCTGTTTCCGGGTCTCGCGCGTCGACGGCCAGCCGTTCGACGCGTACGAACCGGGCGCCCATATCGACGTCACCGCGCCGTCCGGCATCACGCGGCAATACTCGCTGTGCGGCAACCCCGACGAGCGCGGCAGCTACCTGTTCGCGGTGAAGAAGGAAGCGCGGTCGCGCGGCGGCTCGCGTTCGCTGCACGACGACGTGAGCGTCGGCGCCGAGTTGTCGATCGGCACCCCGCGCAACCTGTTTCGTCTGACTGATGACGCGAGCGAGCACGTGCTCGTCGCGGCCGGCATCGGCATCACGCCGCTGCTGTCGATGGCGTATGCGCTGCACAAGCGCGGCGCGCGTTATCGACTGCACTATTTCGCGCGCAGCCGCGACCATGCCGCCTTCGTCGACGAACTGTCGGCCGGGCCGTTCGCAGCGCACGTGACGTTCCATTACGGCGTCGAGCCCGATGCGCTCGCGGCCGCACTCGGCCGTTGCATGGAATCGATCGACCCGACGGCGCACGTCTATACGTGCGGCCCCGGGCCGTTCATGGATGCCGTCGTCGCGGCCGCGGCCACGCGAATCCCGGAAGACGCGATTCATCTCGAACGCTTCGCGGCGGAACCCGTCGCCGCGGATGCGGGCAATGCCGAAGCCGGTTCGGGCCCGGCCGGTGGCTTCGAAGTGCGCCTGCACCGCAGCGGCCAGTCGGTGCGCGTCGCCCCCGATACGTCGATCGTCGACGCACTCGCGACGATCGGCATCGAGGTCGACACGTCATGCGGCGAAGGCGTGTGCGGCACCTGCATGGTGCCGGTCATCGACGGCGAGCCCGATCATCGCGACCACTGCCTGAGCAAGGCCGAGCGCGCGAGCAATACGGTGATCTGCTGCTGCGTGTCGCGCGCACGTTCCACCGTGCTGGTGCTCGATCTCTGACACGTCGGGCGCGCCGACATGCCGCGGCGCCGATCCAGCGACGGGCCGATGCACCGATGCGCTGGAAGCCGATGCAGGCCGACACCGGCGCGCCCCCTCGGCCGCCCATCGCGCACCACCCGAGCGTCACTCGTCGAAGCGCTCGACGATCTCGGCGAGCAGCGCGCGCATCCACGCGTTGCCTTCGTCCTCGTGGAAATGCTCGTGCCAGTGCATCGCCACCGGCGCGGGCGGCAACGTGACCGGCAGTTCATACAGGCGAAATGCGTTGTCGCGGTTCAGGATCTGCGCGAGCCGCTTCGGCAGCGTCGCATACAGATCGGTGACCGACAGCACGCTCGGCAGCGCGACGAAGTGCGGCACCTCGAGCGCGATGTTGCGGCCCACGCCCTGCGCGCGCAACGCGTCGTCGAGCGCGTGGTGGCTGTGCTCGACCGATTTCACGTTGACGTGCGCGGCGCGCACGAACTGGTCGAGGCTCAGCGCGGCGGCCGCCGGCAGCCCGCGCCGGCGCCCCGTCATGCACACGTAGGTTTCCTCGAACAGCAACTGGTGGCGCGTGCGCGGCATCAGCTCCGGCAGGTTGCCGATCGCGAAATCGAGCCGGCTCGCGCGCAGCGCCTCCTCGATCTCCTCCACCGGCAGCGGCTGCACGCTGAGCGTCACGCGCGGCGCGCGCTCGCGCAGCGCCTGGCAGATCGCCGGCAGGTACGCCATCTCGCCCGCATCCGACAGCGACAGCCGGAACGTGCGCGTGCTGGCGGCCGGATCGAAGCGCTCCGCATAGCGCAGCGCGACGCGGACCATGTCGAGCGCCTTGCCGACGATGCCGGCGAGTTCCAGCGCGACCGGCGTCGGCTGCATGCCCAAACGCGTCCGCACGAACAGCGGATCGTCGAACAGCGTGCGCAGCCGGCCGAGCGAATAGCTGACGGCCGGCTGCGACAGCGCGAGCCGCTCGCCGGCCTTCGTCAGGCTGCGTTCCTCGACGATCGCCTGGAAAACGCGCAACAGGTTCAGATCGAGATGATCGACCGACGTCATCGTGACCTCCATCATTTGCCGTATTTATTTGATCATCGATTTTAGATCAATTTGACCGATATGTAGCAGAAGACGAGACTGGTCCCTGGACGCTGCGCACGGCGCGGCCCGATTTTCGCGACTCTTTCCCCACGACGACGATGAGCGACATTGCCTACCAGACGATCGACACCCGCGCGTTGCATGGTCTCGCGCAGCCCGACCGCATCGCGCCCGCGATGTATCACGATCCCGCGCTGTTCGAAGCCGAACTCGACCGCATCTTCTACCGCACCTGGATCTGGGTCGCGCACGCCAGCGAACTGCCGAACCCGGGCGACTTCATCACGACGACGATCGGCCGCCAGCCGGTGATCGTCGTGCGCGACAAGACCGGCGAGATCAACGTGCTGCAGAACCGCTGCCGCCATCGCGGCGCGACCGTGTGCGAATCGCACAAGGGCAACGCGAAGGGCTTCACGTGCCCGTATCACAGCTGGTCGTACGCGCTCGACGGCACGCTGCGCGCGCTGCCGTACGGCGACGGCTACGAAGGCGTGTGCGACAAAGGCGACCTGCCGCTCGTGAAGCTGCGCGTCGGCGTGTACCAGGGGCTGATCTTCGCGAGCTTCAACGATGCGATCGAACCGCTCGAGGATTTCCTCGGCGGCGCGAAGCCGTGGATCGACCTGTTCATGAAACAGGGCGCCGGCTACCCGATCAAGGCGAACGGCGAACACAAGTTCAAGTTCAAGGGCAACTGGAAGATCCAGCTCGAGAACACCACCGACCTCTATCACTTCCCGGTCGTGCACAAGTCGTGGATGAAGTCGATCGACGACGAGACGGCCGCCGCGATCACGAGCTTCATGACGAGCGAGCACGCGTTCTGCCGCGGGCTCGGCAACGGCCACAGCCTCGCGGTGCTGATGCCGGAGTTGATCGATCTCGACGAGGACGACGGCGCGCCGCTGCCCGAGCGTTTCGCGCCGCTCGCCGCGAAGCTCGCCGAGCGCCATGCGCCGGACGAAGTGCGCCGCATCGTGCGCTCGCTGATGGGCGTCGGCTTCAACCTGAACCTGTTCCCGAACCTGGCGCTGTCGATGGCGTTCTTCCGCGTGCTGCGGCCGATCTCCGCGAACGAAACGGAGATCCGCCACGTCGCGCTCGCGATGGACGGCGGCCCCGACGAAGCGAACCGCGAGCGGCTGCGCATCCACGAGCACTTCCAGGGCCCGTTCGGCTTCGGCAGCCCCGACGACGCGGAAGCCTGGGAGCGCGTGCAGCGCGGCGCGCACGCGGGCCCCGACGTACCGATCCTCGTGAATCGCGGGCTGAACCGGGAGACGACCGCCGCGAACGGCGAAAAGACCGCGCATGCGACCGACGAAACCGGCATGCGCGAGGCCTACCAGCAATGGCGCAAGATGATGGAGCAACAATGATGGACGACCGCAACGCCCTCTTTTCCGAGCAGACCTTCGCCCGCGCGGTCGAATTCGTGTGGCGCGAAGCCGAGATGCTCGACCGCCGCGACTACCGCGCGTGGCTCGACCTGTGGGACCGGTCCGGGCACTACGTGGTGCCGATCGATCCCGACACGACCGATTTCGCGGCGACGCTGAACTACGTGTTCGACGACCAGGACATGCGCGAGAAGCGCGTGCAGCGGATGGTGTCCGGCTATTCGGCGTCGGCGACCGACGCGGCGCGCACGGTGCGCACCGTGTCGCGCTTCACGCTGGAGAGCGGCAGCGCCGATACCGTCGAGCTGAAATCGGCGCAGGTCGTCGTCGCGTACAAGCGCGGCGTCGCGACGCTGTTCGCGGCCGACGTCACGCACAAGCTGCACGTCGATGCCGACGGCGAGATGCGGATCGCGGAGAAAGTCGTGCGCCTGATCGACTCGACCGAAGCGCTGAGCGCCATCGGCTTCCTGCTGTAAGCCCTGACCGGTTCAACGTCGCCAACGCAATGGTGAACCGGGCACCTTCACCTGTGAGCGGCTGCCGGTTCGCCGCCGCCAACGCAAAGGTGAGCCGGTCACCTTCACCTTTGCGCGGCCCACCGGTTCGCCATCGCCTGCGCAACGGTGAGCCGGTCACCTTCACCTTTCCGGACGACCATGCCCACACTCGAAGTTTTCCTGCCGGCCGGCCACGATGCCGCGCGCAAGGCCGAACTGATCGCCAGGCTGACCGGTGCGACCGTCGACGCGATCGGCGCACCGATCGAATCGGTGCGCGTGTTGCTCACCGAGCTGCCGGCGACGCATATCGGCCTCGGCGGCCGCAGCGCCGCGGACGGCGCGCCGCCGTCGCTGCCGGTGATCGTCGCGATCCTGATCGCCGGCCGCACCGACGAACAGAAGCGCGCGCTGATCGCCGCGCTGTCCGACGCGGGCGCGCACGTGCTCGACGCGCCGCTGCAGGCGACGCGCGTGATCATCAAGGACATTCCGAACACGGACTTCGGCATCGGCGGCCAGACCGCGCGGGCGCTGGGGCGCTGACCATGCGCCGCGCGCCGCTGCCCCGTCGTGACGCCGCGCAGCCGCTAGGCGGGCGCGTCGGCGAGCGGCAGCGTCACGCGGCAGTCGAGCCCGCCGCCTGCGGCCGGGCTCGCGGCGATCCGCCCGCCGTGGCGCGTGACGATGCTCTTGCACAGCGACAAGCCGATCCCGTTGCCGCCGGCCTTCGACGACGAGAAGCCGTCGAACAGCCGGTCGTGCGCGCCGGCCTCGATGCCCGGGCCATTGTCGATCGCACGCAACTCCGCGTGGCCGGCCACGTTCGCGGTGCCGAGCGTCAGCGTGCGCGGCAGCCGCTCGCAACTGGCGAATGCCTCGATCGCATTGAACGCGAGATTCAGGATCACCTGCCCGATCAGCACGCGTTCGCAGCGGATCGGCAGCGGTGCGTCGGCCTGCACGATCGCAACCGTCACGCCGGCCTCCTTCGCGCGCAGCTCGATGAAGTACGCGACGTCCGCGAGGATGTCGCGCAGGTCGGCCCGCGCGACGACCGGCTCGCGCTTCACGATGAATTCGCGCACGCTCTTGATGATCAGCGCCGCATGCTCGGCCTGCCGGTCCGCGCTGCGCAGCCCCCAGATCGCGTCGTCGACGGCGCCGTCGCCGTTCAGCCGCCGCACCGCGCCTTCGATGAAATTGCGCACGGCCGCGAGCGGCTGGCTCAACTCGTGCGCGATCACGGTCGCCATCTCGCCCATCGCGTTGTAACGGCCCGCGTATTCGAGCATGCGCGCTTCGGCGCGCCGCGCGTCCTCGATCGCGACTTCGTCGCTCACGTCGCGGAACTGCACGAGCAGCCCGTCGAGATCGTCCTCGATCTCGACCTGCCGGCACAGGATGCGCAGCCAGCATGCCGAGCCATCGCGCCGCACGATCCGGTAGCGTTGCGGTGCGGACGGGTGCGCCGACGGTGCGTCGCGCAACTGCGCGACGAGCCGGTCGCGATCGGTCGAGGAGCAGTAGTCGAGCACCGCGCCGAGCGGCTCGTCGGGTGCGAGCCCGAGCACGCGGCGGCCCGACTCGCTGATGAACTGCACGCCGCCGTGCGGCGTCACGACCGCGATGCCTTCGTCGAGATCCTGCATGAACTCGCGCAGCCGCGCCTCGTAGCGGCGCAACTGCTGGCGGACCGCCTCCTCCGCGCTGATGTCGCGGAACTGCACCATCACGACGTCGCGCCCGCGCAGCGGCACGTAGGTCGCGGTGGCCTCGGACAGCATGTCGACGCCGGTACGCGAGCGATAGCACCACTCGTACACCTGCGGCCCGTCGACGAGCGCGCGATCCCATGCGCTCACCGCGATCTCGCGGCGGTACTTCGGCTCGGGACGCGTCATGTCCGGCGCCTTCAGCGGCAGCAGTTCCTCGACCGAAAAGCCGAGCGCGATGCACGCGGCGCGATTCGCCCACACGATTGCCCTGGTGTGCGCGTCGTGCAGCAGCACGCAGGTCGTCAGCGCGTCGAGCAGCCGGTGGAAATCGTCTTCGTCGGGAAAACTCATGATCGGATTCGGAAGAAGGCGCGCGGCGTCGCGCGGCCGGAAACCCAACATAGCACCGGCGCGCGCCGATCGCATCTGAAGATTTCTTTAGGCCGGCACGGAGCGTCACCAGTCGCGCGGCCCAACGCACCAATTGCTGCGTGTTTTCGGCGTTTCTAGACTGGTTGCATCGTCTTGCCCCCCGCAACCGACACCGGAATCGCCCCCATCCCCAGGAGACTTTCATGCCGCAAGCCGCTCTCGCCATCGAATCCGCGCCGACCTCGCCGCCCGCGGCGCGTCCCGCGGCCGGGCAGCTGTCGCCGCTCGACGCGGTGATCGAAACCGTCGCCGCGCGCCGCGAGGAATTCGACCGGCTGTCGCACGTGCCGCGCGACGTGATCGCACTGTTCAAGCAGGCCGGCATCTATCGCGCGGGCACGCCGCGCCGCTTCGGCGGCGATGCGCTCGCGCCGACCGCGTTTCTCGACATGATCGAACGGATCGCGACCGCCGACGGTTCGGCCGCGTGGGTCGCGAGCTTCGGCTCCGCGAACGTCTACCTCGCCGCGCTGCCGCTCGAGACCCAGGCCGAGCTGTACGCGGGCGGCCCCGACCAGGTGTTCGCGGGCGGCCTGTTCCCGGTGCAGCCCGCGCAGGACGCGCCGGGCGGCTGGCGCGTGAACGGCACGTGGAAATTCGCGAGCGGCTGCAAGGGCGCCGACTGGCTCGGCGTCGGCATCGCCGTGCCGGGTGTGCAGGACGCCGCGCCGAACAAGCCGCGCACGGCCGTGTTCCGCGCCGCCGAGGTCGAGATCGTCGAGAACTGGAGCGTGGTCGGCATGCAGGGCACCGGCAGCCACGACCTGCGCGTGAACGACCGCTTCGTGCCCGAGGCGTGGACCTTCGTACGCGGCGGCGAGCCGACCGTCGACGAACCGCTGTACCGCTATCCGACCGTCGCGTATGCGGCGCAGGTGCTGGCCGTCGTCAACCTCGGCCTCGCGCGTGCGGCGCTCGACGTCGTGAATCGCATGTCCGGCGGCCGCCAGACGACGACCGGCGCGCCGCGTCTGGCCGATCGCGCGTATTTCCGCATCGAGCTCGCGAAGGCCGAGGCGCAACTGCGCTCGGCGCGCGCGTTCTTCTACGATGCGACCGACTCGGTGTGGCAATCGATCCTCGCGGGCAACCCGGTGACGCCCGACCAGGTCAGCCTGCTGCGGCTCGCGGCCACGCAGATCGCCCGCGAAGGCGCGAGCGTCGTCGAGCGCGCGTACCGCCTCGGCGGCACGGCGGCGATCTACCGGTCGCATCCGCTGCAGCGGCTGCTGCGCGATGCGATGGTCGTCACGCAGCACGCGTTCCTCGCCGAAGGCAATTTTGACGGCGCGGGCGCGGTATTCACCGGCGTCGCACCGTTTCCCGGTTATCTGTAACCTGCATCGACCGACGCTTTTGATGAACGCGCATGAAGCCGAACCGGTCGCGCCGTCGCCGGCCGGCTCATGCGCCCGCCTGATTTCTCTGGAGAACCCGATATGTCCGATTCGAATCCGCTGCCGCTGCGCGTCCTGTTCTGCTGCGGCGTGTCGCAGAATTTCTTCGACCTGCCGCGCGAGCAGATCGGCGAAGTGTGGCAGGCGTACGGCGCGATGCTCGCGGCCGTCGAAGCGATGCCCGGCGTGCGCGTGCTCGGCGTGATGGACGACGACCGCCTCGTGGTCGGCCAGGCCGACGGCGCGCCGTGGACCTTCTACATCATGGCCGACGTCGCCGATTTCGACACGACGGTCGCCGTGTGCAACCTGTACCGCACGACGCCCGTCGGCGAATACAACCTGTGGCGCTACGGCAAGATCGAGGCGCGCGTGGGCCGCGCGCTGACCGTGCCGCCGGCCGCGAAGCCCGCGGCGTGAGGCGCGCGATGACCGACCTGTCCCCTGCCGCGATCGACACGCTCGTGCAGCGCGTCGCGGCGCTCGATGCCGAGCGCGCGGTGCGTGCGACGCTCACGCGCTACATGGCGCTGTGCGACGTCCCCGCGGACGCCGGCGCCGGCCCGTCGCTCGCCGACCTGTTCACGGCCGATGCCGTGTGGGAAGGCATCGGCCCGCAATACGCGCGGAAGTTCGGCCGCCTCGAAGGCCCCGCGGCGATCGTCGCGATGCTCGGCCGCTACCTGCCGCCCGATCCGCATTTCGCGGCGAACCTGCACTTCCTGACGTCGGAGTCGATCGAGATCGGCGCCGATCGCGCCAGCGCGCGCGGCCGCTGGATCATGCTGCAGGCGTCGCGCTACGCCGACGGCTCGGCCGAACTGATCGCCGCGCGGCTGACCGTCGATTTCGCGCCGGCCGCCGACGGCGCCACCTGGCTGATCCGCCATTTCCGCACCGAACGCGTGCTCGACGGCCCGTGGCCGCTCGCCGCCGCGCCACGGTCCTGATGTTTCCCGCTGCTTTCGCACGATACCGACCATGACAGGCTTCATCGACACCTTCACGCTCGGCGGCCCCGGCCCGACGATCGCGATCAAGGACACGATCGACATCGCAGGCCATCCAACCCGCGCGGCGAGCCGCGCGCTCGCCGATGCGCCGCCCGCCGCGCAGCACGCGGACGTGGTCCGCCTGCTGCTCGACGCCGGCTGGCAGATCGCCGGCAAGGCGAACATGCACGAACTCGCGTTCGGCATGACCGGCATCAACGACTACACGGGCACGCCCGTCAATCCGCAGGATGCCACGCGCATTCCCGGCGGCTCGTCGAGCGGCTCCGCGTCGCTCGTCGGGCTCGGCGCCGTCGATGCGGCGCTCGGCACCGATACCGGCGGCTCGATTCGCGGGCCGGCCGCGTGCTGCGGCGTGGCCGGGCTGAAACCGACGTTCGGCCGCGTGTCGCGGCGCGGCGTCGCGCCCGTCGACACGACGCTCGATTGCGTCGGGCCGTTCGCACGCGAGATGCGCACGCTCGTCGCGGTGATGGCCGCGATCGCGCCGGGCTTCGATCGTGCGCAGGCGACGGCTGCCGCGGCAGGCTGCACGGTCGCGCAACTCGTCGTCGACGCCGACCCGGCGATCGCCGCCGCGCTCGATGCGGCCGTTCGTGCATCGGGCCTGCGCGCGCACACGGTCGTGCTCGACGAAATGCCGGCCTCGTTCGCGGCCGGGCTGACCGTGATCAATGCGGAAACGTCGCGCGCGTTCGGCCATCTGGTCGAAACGGGGCGGCTCGGCGCCGATCTCGATGCGCGACTGCGCATGGCCGCGACGACGACACCGGCCGCGCTCGCGGAAGCCGAAGCCGTGCGCGCACGCTTCACCGCGCAGGTCGACGCCGCGCTCCAACACGCGGACGTGCTGGTGCTGCCGACGCTGCCCGCGCTGCCGATCACGCTGCAGCAGGCCCGCGACGGCGTATCGGTGATCGCGATGTCGTCGCTGATCCGGCCGTTCAACCTGAGCGGCCATCCGGCGCTGAGCCTGCCGCTACCGCTCGCCGGTTCACCGCTGAAGGCCGGCTTGCAGATCGTCGGTCGCAAAGGCGCGGACGAGCGGGTCTGCGCGATCGCGGCCCACTTCGAAGCGGCGCTCGCCGCATGAACCACGATGCGGGCGCCGCTTCCATCGGCGTGCGCCCGCGAACCACGGAATTCCACACCATGTCAGATCGAGTCGTTCTCGTCACCGGCGCCGCGCGCGGGCTCGGCGCCGTCATCGCCGAACGCTTCCATGCGGCCGGCTATCGCGTCGCGCTGGCCGACATCGCCGCCGACGCCGTTCACGCGCATGCACGCGAACTCGACCCGAGCGGCGCACGCGCGATCGCGCTGCCGCTCGACGTCACGTCCAAACGCGATTTCGAAGCGGCGCGCGATGCGCTCGTCGCGCGCTGGGGCACGATCGACGTGCTCGTCAACAACGCAGGCGCGTCGAAGGTCGTACCGGCGATGGAGATCACCGCCGAGCAGTTCGACCAGGTGATCGACGTGAACCTGCGCAGCGTGCTGTTCGGCTGCCAGGTGTTCGGCCAGTACTTCGCGCAGCGCGGCGCGGGCCGCATCGTCAACATCGCATCGCTCGCCGGGCAGAACGGCGGCTCGGCGACGGGCGCGCACTATGCGGCAGCGAAAGGCGGCACGCTGACGCTGACGAAGGTGTTCGCACGCGATCTCGCCGCGCACGGCGTAACCGTCAACGCGATCTCGCCGGGGCCGCTCGATCTGCCGATCGTGTACGAAAGCGTCGCGCCTGAAAAACTGCGTCAGGTGCTCGCGAGCCTGCCGGGCGGCAAGCTCGGGTCGGCCGGGTTCGTCGCGGATGCCGCCGTGCTGCTCGCGTCGGGCGACGCGCATTTCGCGAACGGCGCATGCTGGGACATCAACGGCGGGCTGTACATGCGCTGAACGCGCGGGGCCTCATCGCGACGATTCGCCGTCGTCGCCCCATACGACCATCACGTCGCGCACCAGCGCGGCGATCGACGTCGCGCCGAGCTTCTCCTTGATGCTCGCGCGATGCACGTCGACCGTCTTCACGCTGATCGACAGATCCGACGCGATCTGCTTGCTGCCCTTGCCGTCCACGACGCCGCGCAGCACTTCCTTCTCGCGCGCGGTCAGCGCATCGAGCCGCTGGCGCAGCTCGCGGTGGCGCTGGCTCACCGCGTGCCGCTGCTGCGCGAGCCGCAGCGCACGCTGCACGCGCTCGAGCATCTGCTGCGAGTTGTACGGCTTCTCGACGAAATCGATCGCGCCGTTCTGCAACGCGCGCACCGACATCGGAATGTCGCCATGCCCGCTGACGAAGATCACCGGCAGCGTCGCGCCGCGTGCATTCAGTTCGGCCTGCACGTCGAAGCCGCTTTTCTCCGGCATCCGCACGTCGAGCACGAGGCAGGCGGGCAGGTTCACGTCGAAGCGCGCGAGAAAGTCGGCGGCGTTCGCGAATCCTTCGGACGCGATGCCGACCGATTCGAGCAGCCACGCGAGCGACGTCCGCATGCCGCTGTCGTCGTCGACGATGTATACGATCGGTGCGGGTGACGTCATCGCGGGTGTCTCGCTGAATATCGGTATCGGTATCGCACGCGCCGCGCGGGAAGCCGGTGGCCGGCATGTCGCGAGCGTCGTTCGCTGTGGGGTGTGCGGCACATCATAACGAGCCGAAAACCCGCTGCAAACCCCTGCACGTGCCGCACGAACGCGCAATCGCGGTTTTTTTCACACGCGGCGGCATGCATCTAGGTAGAACCTTTAGACGCGTTGGCGGCAACGCCATCCCGATCGCCAATCGTGCGAATGGTCGGCCGCATTTTCGCGACGTACGCTTGGGTCATCGTCGGCGATCCGGCGCCGCGCTCGCCGCGCTGCATCGTTCGCCGCTTTCGTCCAACCAGGAGCGCCCATGTCTTCCACGACCGATATCCAGCGACCGGCGCGCGTCGAACCGACCGACGCGCAGAAGGCCTTCCGCCAGGCGATGGCCCACCTCGGCGCGGCCGTCAACGTGATCACCACCGCCGGGCCGCACGGCCGCTGCGGGATCACCGCGAGCGCCGTATGCTCCGTCACCGACGCGCCGCCGACGCTGCTCGTGTGCCTGAACCGGTCGAGCGCGATGCACGCGACCTTCGAGCGCAACCGTCAGGTGTGCATCAACGTGCTGCCGGCCGAGCACGAACTGCTCGCGCGACACTTCGCGGGGCTCACCGACCTGCCGATGGAACAGCGTTTCCAGTTGCCCGTGTGGGATCGCGGCGAACAGGACGTGCCGGTGCTGCGCGACGCGCTCGCGAGCCTGCAGGGCACGATCGCCGAAATGAAGGAAGTCGGCTCGCATTCGGTGATGTTCATCGAGGCGACGTCGATTCGCGTGCGCGACGACGGCGACAGCCTCATCTACTTCAGCCGTGCGTTTCATCGCGTGTCGCGTACCGCCTGCGTGCGGTGACGGGCGCCTGACTACGCGGACGTGCTGCGCAGCGCGCGCTGCCCGGCCGCGAACGCGGCACCCGCGAACAGCGTCAGCGCGGAATACACGAGCCCGCGCGCGAGCCCCGCGCTGTCCGACACCCAGCCGATCGCGACCGGCCCCGCGATCTGCCCGAATGCGAAGACCGTCGTGAATGCGCTGATCCCCTTCGCCCAGCCGTCGGGCGGCAGGTTGTGCCGCACGAAGGCCGTCGTCGACGCGACCGCCGACAGGAACGTCGCGCCGAACAGCAGGCCCGACGCGAACGCGGCGGCCGGGTGCACGAATAGCGCGGGCATCAGCGTCGCGACGCCGAGCAGCGCGTTGAGCACGGCGAGCGCCTGGCCGCCGCGCATCCGGTCGAGCAGCCCCGACCACAGCCGCGCCGACACGATGGTCGCGATCCCGAGCATCACGTAGAACGCGGCGACCACCGTGCCGCTCATCCCCGCGCCGCGCAGCAGTGCGACGATGAACGTCATGTAGCCGATGTAGCCGACGCCGAACAGCCCGTAGCCGGCCAGCGCGAGCGCGAAGCGGGCCGGGCTCGCGCTCGCCGCCGGTTTCGCGCCGTCGGTCTGTCTGACCGGCGCCGCATGCGCATGCTCGATGCGGCGCGCAGCCGACACGGCCACCGCCGAGAACAGCACGCACGCCGTCGCGAGTGCGAACCACGCGGGCTGCCAGCCGTGCACGCGATGCACGAGCGTGGCCGGCACGAGCAGCGACGACGCGACGATGCCCCATCCGGTGCCGCCGTAATAGAGGCCGAGCAGCAGCCCTGCGTCGCGCGGCGACGCGGACGCGAGCCGCGCGGCCAGCACACCACCGCTGATGAAGATCAACGCGCTGCCGATACCTGTGGCCAGCCGCTGCGCCAGTAGCGCGTGCATGTCCGACGTGAGCCCGCCCGCGGCCATCAGCACGGCGGTCAGTGCGCAGCCGGCCGCGAGCAGCGTGCCCGCGCGCCAGCGCCGCGACAACAGCGGGAATGCCAGCGCGCCGATCAGGTAGCCGGCCGCGTTCGCCGTGTTCAGCGCGCCGGCCTGCGCGAAGGTCCAGCCGAGATCGGCTTTCATCGGCGGCAGCAGCAGCGCATATGAAAAGCGTGCGAGGCCGAGCGCGATCGTGCTGCCGAGCGACAGGCAGATCGCGAGTCGCCACGCGGCCATGCGGCCGGGATCGGTTGCGCCGGCGTCCGGCCGCGAGCGGCCGGCACGCTCCGGTTGCGGCACTGCGCGCATCGGGGTGTCTCCATCGTTGTTCGATTGCGGGGCTTGCGCCACCGTCGGTCGATCATACTTGAGCCGCCGTGAACCGGTGCGGTGGCGACAAAAACCCGACGGCCGGCGCAGGCACGCACGATCACGCTCGCCCGAGCCCGGCTGCAAACGCCGTCAGCAGCGCGCGTCCTTCTTGCCATTCCCCCAACCCGGAAGCCGCGTTCAGATGGCCGCGCGCGCCGAGCTGCAGCGGCGTCGCGCCCTGTTGCGTGACCCATTCGAGCGCTCGCCCGGACGGATCGTACGGATCGTCCGCGCTCGCGATCGCCAGCACCGGCACGCGCCCGAACCGGCCGCGCGGCAGCTTCGCGAACGCGGCGGCGGCCACCGGAAAACGCGGCCCTGCCGGGTCCGGCACGGCGACGAGAAACGCGCCGCGCACCGCGCGCGCCGACGCGGCATGCCAATGCGCGAACAACAGACAACCCAGCGAATGACCAATCACGAGCGCAGGCGCGCCGGCGTTCGCCACGGCCTCGTCCAGCGCCGCCGTCCAGTCGGCCAGGTCGGGCGCATCCCACGACGCAGGCGCGATGCGCGCGGCGCGGGGAAACGCGGCCTCCCAATGACTCTGCCAATGATCCGGTCCCGAATTGCCGATACCCGGCACGATCACGATCGCTTGCTCCATCACGCCCTCCATCAACGAAAGCCGGCAGTGTGACGGGGCGCCGGTCGGCATGGAATGGCAAGTCATCGGTTATTGAGACAAAATGCCGATGAATCAACGGTACCGGAGGACCGTCATGCCGGACGAAGCACTGGATCGCCTGGATCTTGCGATCCTCGAGGCCCTGCAGGACAACGCGCGAACGCCGCTGTCGGAAGTGGGCCGGCGCATCGGGCTGTCGCAGCCCGCGACGTCGGAGCGCGTCAAGCGGCTCGAAGAACGCGGCATCATCGCGGGCTACGGCGCACGGATCGATCCGGCGGCGCTCGGGCTGGGCATGATGGCCATCATCCGGCTGAAGACGACTCACGAGCACATCAAACCGGCGCTGCGCACGTTTGCCGACATGCCGCATGTCATCGAAGTCCATCGCATGACCGGCGACGATTGCTTTCTGCTGAAGGTGCTGGTGCCGACACCGGGCCAGCTCGAAACGCTCATCGACGCGATTGCGCGCTTCGGCGCGGTCACGACTTCGCTGGTGCTGCGCTCCGAACCGACCAAGGCGATCGGCAAGGCGTTGCTCGGATGACGCTCGCGTGCGAACCGCGCGCGGTGCGTGACATCGCGGACCGGTTCGATCGCGGATTCGAACGCCACGCGAATGCGTATGCGGCTTTCGTCAATGACATAAAACGCAGCAATCCGGACAATTGAATTCGAATTAAAAATAGCCGAATTCATTTCGTCGATCCGGATTCCGTCCTCTAAAAAAATGATGCGTGATCTGTCGCCCGTTTTATCCGGTTTTTCCAGTATGTGAAGCGCAAACGCTGCGTGTTTAGCACGTGTCGGCTAAAAACATGGCAACGCATTGCATTCGAAAATTCGTCAGACTAATATCGACGCCACTTGTCCGGGATTCACAAAATGCCGAACGAGGAGCGGCAATTTTTTTGTCGCGCTTTCATGTTGAATCACTCATGTTCACCACAGGAGAATTGACATGCAGGAAACCCAGCAAATCGAATTGCTTGACTGGATGCAGGAAGACACGCACCCCGAGGCCGTCGACATGATGGTCGAGGACGCCGTGGTGCCGTTCGGCACCGCGCTCTGGCCGGTCTGAGCGGGCCACCCGTTCTCGCGGAAGGGCCTCGGCCCTTCCGCCGCTTCCGGAGATACGCATGCTGAACCTGCACCGCGCGCTCGGTTTTCACCCGGCGCTGCGCGCCAAGCTGGCCCGCGGCGAATCGGGAAAACTGCTGGTCGGCTATGACACCCGCAACCGCGACATCGCGTTGCGCGCCTTTTCCGCCCTGCCCGATTCGCTCGACGCGACCACCCTCTGCCTCGAAAGCACCGCGCCCGCCGACATCGCCGTCGCGCTCGACAACGCCGACCTGTTCGTGCTGCTGTACGACTCGTCGTGCCTGCCGACGCCGTCGCCGAGCGGGCCGCCGTTCCTCGCCGCGATCCGCCCCGCGATCGTCGAACACTGGAGTAAATCGGTTTTATTCAAGGATTACGGCCCGCACCTCGACGAGGCGTTCGCCGAATCGCTCGACGACATCGCCGCCCGCAACGGCCGGCTGATCGAGGCGGCCTCGCGCGCGTCGCAGATCCGCTTCATCGACGAAGCCGGCAACGCGCTGACGGGCGCGCTCGCGCCGGACCAGAAATGGACGAGCGTGGACGGCATGGGCAACCTCGACGTCGTGCCCGGCGAGATCGCGACGCACGTGACGGACCTGAACGGCACCGTCGTGTTCAGCGGCACGTTTCTCGGCACCGTGCCGTTCGCGATCAAGTACAAGGTGGCCGAGCGGCTCGCGACGCTGCATGTCGAACACAGCACGATCGTCGATTTCGACACCGACGATGCGGGCTTCCGGCGCGACTTCTCGACCTATCTGGACCGGCACGCGAATCACCGGCGGATCGAGGAATTCGGCATCGGCACGAACCTCGGCATCCGCGGCCTGTACGGCCGCAACGCGGGATTCGAGGAACGCCATCCGGGCCTGCATCTCGGCCTCGGCGGCGGCGAAAACGGCAGCCACCATCTGGACCTGATCTTCGCGCGCGGCACGCTCGCGCTCGACGAGCGGATCGTGTTCGACGGCGCGTTCGCCGTCTGACGCGGCGCGCAGGTGACTCAGGCTTCGGCGGCGGCCGCGTCGCCGAGCCACTTGAACATCACGAGGCAGTCGACGAAGCCGAGCCGCGCGTGACGGTATGCGCGCGGCAGCCGGCCGACGATCTCGAATCCCAGCTTCTGCCACAGCGCGACCGCGACCTCGTTGGTCGCGACCACCGAATTGAACTGCATCGCGAGAAAACCGTGCTCGCGCGCGACCTGCTGCGAGTGCTCGCACATCAGGCGCGCGACGCCGCGGCCGCGCGCGGCCTCGTTCACCATGTAGCCGCAGTTGCTCACGTGCTTGGCCGGCCCGGCCGCATTCGCCTTCAGGTAATACGAGCCGAGCACCACGCCGTCCTCCTCGGCGATCCACGTACAGAGCGGCGCGTCGAGCCACAGTGCGCGTGCCGCTTCGGGCGTCGGCTCGGGATCGAATGCGTAGGTTTCCTGAGCAGCGACGATGGCGCGGTAGGTCGGCCAGAAACGTGCGAAATCGTCGTCGGTCATCGGGCGGATCGTGATCATGCGGGGGGTCTCGTGAGGGTGATGTCAGCAGGCAAGGCAGGCGAACGAGCGATCGTACCGCGATTCATCGCGGGTCGCCCGTTCGCCGCGCCGCGCTGCGATACGCGCCCGGCGGTACGCCGTACCAGCGCTTGAATGCCTGCGAGAAACTGGACAGATCGCTGAAACCGAGCCGCTCGGCCACCTCCGCGAGCGACAGCCGCGCATCGGCGAGCAGCGTCTCGGCCATCGCGCCGCGCGCCTGCGCGAGCAGCGCGCGAAACGTCGTGCCTTCGTCCTGAAGCCGGCGCTTGAGCGTGCGCGGGCTCGTGTTCATCAGCCGCGCCATGTCCTCGAGCGAGAACGGCGCGCTGCCCGGCGTCGCGTTCAGGTACTGGCGCACCATCTCCGACGTGCCCACGCGTGCACGCCGCGCTTCGACGAGTTGGCCGCACATCTGCTCGCACATCGACACCGTCAGCGGATTCGCATGCGGCAGCGGCCGGTCGAGAAACGCGCGATCGAACTCGAGGCTGTTCGCACGCGCCGCGAACGTCGGCTCGATACCCGCGATGCGCGGCGCGACAAGCGCCGGCGAACGCGCGGCCTGCAGCGTGAAGCGCGACAACGCGAAATCGCCGCTGGCGATTTCCTGCAGCAGCACGGCCGCGGCCGTCATGTCGCGCTCGACGAGGAACCGGCTCAGGTCGGCGTCGAGTTCCGGCGCGCCGAAGTTGAGCACGCCGGTGTCAGCGGCCTCGCGGTACGTGATGACGGTGTACGCATACGTGAGCGGCAAAAAGCGCATCGCCAGCGCGAGCGCATCGCTCCCGGTCGCGCTCGCGATCAGCCCGTAGCCCCACACGCCGTACGCGGAGAAGTGATAACGCAGCCCGACCTCGAACCCGAGGCCCTGCGCCCGGCCGAGCGCGCGCAGCAGATTGCCGGTCAGCCGCAGTTCCTGCGCGGCCGTCACCTCGACTTTCGGGTCGTCGAGCTGCGCGCTCGCGAGGCCGGTGCCGGCCAGCAACGTGGCAGGCGGCACGCCGCGTTCGTCGCCGAAATCGGCCAGCAGCCGGGCGCTGGCCGGACTCCGGGTGAAATCCCAGAAGCTCATGCGGAGAAACCCTCGAAGCGCCGATTTGGCCCAAATACTAAAACAATTGTCCCCAAGCAGCATTGGTGTTTTCCCACGCGGCCCGCACCATCGGCGTCATCCGGTCGTCGCCCGAACGACGCCATCGCCCCAGGAGGAGACACCATGCGACCGAGTCGCCCGATCGATCCCGCCGCCCGCTTCGCCGACCGGCGCGCCGCCCGTCCCCGCATGCCGACGTGCATCGCGTGACCCACCGATTACCGAGGAAAGGAGACGATTCCATGAGCAGGACTTTCGACTACATCGTGGTTGGCGGCGGGTCGGGCGGCTGCGTCGTCGCGGGGCGGCTGACCGAGGACCCGGCCGTGACCGTCTGCGTGCTCGAAGCCGGCGGCCGGGGCGACGGCGCGGTCGTCAACGTGCCGACCGGCGCGGTCGCGATGATGCCCACCCGCCTGAACAACTGGGCCTTCGACACGGTGCCGCAGCCGGGGCTCGGCGGGCGCATCGGCTATCAGCCGCGCGGCAGGACGCTCGGCGGTTCGTCGGCGATCAACGCGATGGTCTATATCCGCGGCCATCGCGTCGATTACGACGGCTGGGCCGCGCTCGGCAACGAAGGCTGGGCATACGACGACGTGCTGCCGTACTTTCGCCTGAGCGAACACAACGAGCGCTTCGACGATGCGTGGCACGGCCGCGACGGCCCGCTGTGGGTCAGCGACCTGCGCACCGGCAACCCGTTTCACGCGCGCTATCTGGAAGCCGCGCGACAGGCCGGCTTGCCGCTCACCGACGATTTCAACGGCGCGCAGCAGGAAGGCATCGGGATCTACCAGGTCACGCAAAAGCACGGCGAACGATGGAGCGCGGCACGCGCGTACCTGCTGCCGCACGTCGGGCGACGCGACAACCTGACGGTCGAGACGCATGCGCAGGTGCTGCGCATCCTGTTCGACGGCACGCGCGCAACCGGCGTCGAAGTGCGGCAGCACGGCGAAATCCGCACGCTGCGCGCGCGGCGCGAAGTCGTGCTCGCGGCCGGCGCGCTGCAGACACCGCAATTGCTGATGCTGTCGGGCGTCGGCCCGGGCAGTGCACTCCAGCAGCGCGGCATCGCGGTACGGGCGGACCTGCCGGGCGTCGGCCGCAACCTGCAGGATCATCCGGATTTCATCTTCGGCTACCGCACGCGCAGCGTCGACACGATGGGCGTATCCGTCCGCGGCGGGCTGCGCATGCTGCGCGAATTCGCGCGCTTTCGCCGCGAACGGCGCGGGATGCTGACGTCGAACTTCGCGGAAGGCGGCGGCTTCCTGAAAACGCGTGCCGATCTCGCCGCACCGGACATCCAGCTGCATTTCGTCGTCGCGCTCGTCGACGACCATGCGCGCAAGCCGCATGCCGGTCACGGGCTGTCGTGCCACGTCTGCCTGCTGCGGCCGCGCAGCCGCGGCTCGGTCACGCTGAACGGCGCCGATCCGCTCGCGGCGCCGCGCATCGATCCCGCATTCTTCGACGATCCGCGCGATCTCGACGACATGGTCGCGGGCTTCCGCCTCACGCGTCGCCTGATGGACGCACCGGCACTCGCCAGCTGGACCACGCGCGACCTGTTCACCGCGAACGTGACGACCGACGACGAGATTCGCGACGTGCTGCGGCGGCGCACCGACACCGTCTATCACCCGGTCGGCACCTGCCGGATGGGACGCGACGCGCTCGCCGTCGTCGATCCGCAACTGCGCGTGCATGGCCTGCAAGGGCTGCGCATCGTCGATGCATCGGTGATGCCGACGCTCATCGGCGGCAACACCAATGCGCCGACGATCATGATCGCCGAGAAGGCCGTCGACCTGATGCGCGGCGTATGCCGCGTAGCGGTAGAGCCGCATGCCGAAGCAATCGTCAGGACAGCGACGGATTTCGACGCTACCCTTGCACCCCACGCCGCGCACGATACCGCCCAGCCCGAGGAAACCCGCCATGCTGTCGCCTGATCCTTCCCGTTCCGCCGGCGCCGCCACGCCGCTTGCCGCGATCATCATCGGCGCCGGCTTTGCCGGCATCGGCATGGCGGTCGCGCTGCAACGCGCCGGCATTCACGATTTCGTGATCGTCGAACGCTCGCACGACGTCGGCGGCGTGTGGCGCGACAACCGCTATCCGGGCGCCGCGTGCGACGTGCCTTCGCACTTGTACTCGTTCTCGTTCGAGCCCAATCCGGCGTGGTCGCGCGTGTTCGCGCCGCAGCCTGAAATTCATGCGTACCTGCAACACTGCGCGCGCAAGTACGGCCTCGCGCGATATCTGCGCTTCGGCGCCGAAGTCGAACACGCACGCTACGACGAAGCCGGCGCGCTGTGGCACGTCACGCTGCGCGACGGCACGACGCTGAGCGCCGCGCTGCTCGTCAGCGGCACCGGCCAGCTGAGCCGCCCCGCCATGCCGGACCTGCCCGGCATCGACACGTTTCGCGGCCGTGCGTTTCACTCCGCACACTGGGATCACGATTACGCACTCGCCGGCAAACGTGTCGCCGTGGTCGGCACCGGCGCATCGGCGATCCAGTTCGTTCCGGCGATCGCCGGCGACGTGCGGCGCCTGACCGTGTTCCAGCGCTCGCCGGCCTATGTGATGCCGCGCCCCGACCGCGCGTATCGCCCGTGGGAAAAGGCGCTGTTTCGCCGGCTGCCGGCGGCGATGAAACTGCATCGCGCATCGATCTACCTGCGCTACGAAGCGCGCGCGATCGCGTTCACGCGCCTGAACGGGTTGATGAAGGTCGCGGTCGGCCGGCCGTTTCGCAAGCTGCTCGCGCGCGACGTGCCGGACCCCGCGCTGCGCGCACGGCTCACGCCCGACTATCCGGTCGGCTGCAAACGCATCCTGTTGTCGAGCGACTATCTCGCCGCGATGAGCCGCGACCATGTCGAGCTCGTCACGCAGCCGATCCGGCGCGTGACCGAGGACGGGATCGAAACCGCCGACGGCGTGCATCATCCCGTCGACGCGATCGTCTACGGCACCGGGTTCGCGGCGACCGAGTTCCTGTCGCCGATGCGCATCACGGGCCGCGGCGGCCTCGAACTGAACGATGCGTGGCGACGCGGCGCGCAGGCGTATCTCGGGCTCACCGTGCCCGGCTTTCCGAACTTCTTCATGCTGTACGGCCCGAACACCAACCTCGGTCACAACTCGATCGTCTACATGCTCGAAAGCCAGATCGCGCACGTGATGCGCTGCGTGCATGCGATGCGTCGCGACGGCGCGCGCGAGATCGACGTCGACGCGCGCCGCTACCGGCGTTTCAACGTGCACGTGCAGCAGCGGCTCGCAGGGTCGGTATGGAGCAATTGCAAGAGCTGGTACGTCGATGCGTCGGGACACAACAGCACGAACTGGCCGGGCTTCACGCTGACCTACCGGTGGATCACGCGCTTCACCGGCATGTCCGCGTACCGCTTGTCGCAACCGCTGCCCGCGGCGGCCGCGCCGCTGCACGGCACGATGGTCGCGCCGCCCGCCGGCAGACTCGAAGCCTTCACGGCCGCTTCGTTGCGCGGATTCCTGCGCGTCGCGTTCCGGCCGCTGATCGGGCCGCCGTTCGGCGCGCGCATGCAGCGCCGCGTCGTCACGCTGCTGTCGCCGCTGATGCCCGGCGCGGGCGGCACGCTGCGCTACCGCACGTCGGCGCAACGCGTGCCCGTCGAAGTCGTCGCGCCGAAGCGTGGCGATACGGGTGGCGCGATCCTCTATCTGCACGGCGGCGCGTTTTGTCTCGGCGGGCCGCATACGCATCGCGGCGTGACGACGCGCCTCGCGAACGACGCGGGCCTGCCGGTGTGGGTGCCCGATTACCGGCTCGCGCCCGAGCATCCGAGCCCGGCCGCGCTCGACGATGCACTGGCCGCCTACGATGCGATGCGCACGCAGGGCTATGCGCCGCACCGGATCGTGATCGCCGGCGACTCCGCCGGCGGCGCGCTGGCGCTGGCGCTCGCCATCGCGCTGCGCGAGCGCGGCGAGCCGGCTGCCGCCGCGCTGCTGCTGATCTCGCCCGTGACCGACCCGGCGCTCGGCGGCGCGACGCTGGCCTCGCGCCGCCACGACGATCCGATGATCCGGCGCGGCTGGCTCGAACAGGGCCTGCGCTGGTATCACGGCACGGGGTCCGCCGCGGCGCGCGGCCCGCTCGACACCGACCTGCGCGGCTTGCCGCCGATGCTGATCCAGGCCGGCGACCAGGAAGTGCTGCTGTCCGATGCGCAGCGGCTCGCGGAGCATGCGCATGCGTGCGGCGTGCCGTGCCGGCTGGAGATTCATGCGGCGCGCTGGCACGTGTTTCATCTGCAGGCGTTTTATCTGCGCTCGGCGCGGGACGCGTTGCGTACGTTGGCGGGGTTTGCAGCGAAACGTGTCGCCTCGCCGGCATGACGATGAAGCGGCGACGTACGACGCTCGGCGCCGGCCCGAGCGTCGCACCCGCTTGCAACGAAGCGACACCGACTTGCGAAATGAACTGACCCCACGAAGTTGGACGGTTAAAATCTAAGCGGCCAAGGGCTGAGTCCTGTATTGCACGGGACTCAGCCCATTTAATTTCAGCTTGATGCGTTCGTGGTTGTAGTAGTGAATGTAGC
>NZ_JACCQB010000078.1:0-26259 GCF_015712265.1 Burkholderia sp. 9777_1386
GCCCGCTGGTGGCCGGTCTCTGCTCCGTCGCCGCGCTCTACGGCGCGCCCGTCGACGCACAGGAATTCGCGCTGTTCACCGGCCCGCTGTGGGGCGGCGGCCAACGCACGTATTCCTGGGCGTTCGATTACCAGGAAGGCTTGAGCCCGCATACCGCGCTCGGCTTCACGTGGTACAACGAAGGGCACATTCCGAATCATCACCGCGACGGCCAGGCAGTGCAGTTCTGGGGCCGCGTGCCGCTCGCGAACCGCCGCCTGGTGCTGTCGGCCGGCGCGGGCCCGTATCGCTACTTCGACACGGTGCCGGCCGCCGAAGGCCGCGGCTACTCGAATACGCATGGCTGGGGCGTGCTGATGAGCGTGCGCGCCGCGTACTACACGTCGCACCGCTGGATCGCGCAGCTTCAGGTCAACCGCGCGCAGGTGTTCGGCGGGCCCGACACGACGTCGGTGATGTTCGGCGTCGGCTATCAGCTCGATGCGCCCGACACGCCGGGCCCGCGCGACACCGCGTTGCCGCGCACGCGCAAGGTCACGCACAACGAAGTCACGGCGATGCTCGGCGAGACGATTCTGAACAGCCGCTCGTCGCCGTCGACGCTCGGCGGCAGCATCGAATACCGGCGCGGCCTCACGCGTTCGCTCGACTGGACCGCGACGTGGATGTACGAAGGCGCGAAGCAGTCGGTTCGCCGCAACGGCATCGCGTCCGAGCTGTGGCTCACGCGCGCGTTCCTGAACGACAAGGTCACGCTGTCGGCCGGCGCCGGCGCGTATTTCACCGTCAACCAGCGCAACCGCGAAGGCCAGCCGGGCCCGGGTGACGGCCGGTTCTCCGGCATCGTGTCGATCTCGGCCAGTTACCGGATCTCCGACCGCTGGCTCACGCGCGTCACCTGGAACCGCGTGGTCACGCGCTACGACCGCGACACCGACGTGATCCAGGCCGGCGTCGGCTACCGGTTCTAGCCCGGCACCCTCATCAGGCTACCGCCCGCGTCACGCGCGGTAGCCCGGATCGATCCGGTCGACGATACGCTGCAGCGCGTCGAACGCGTCCTGTCCCGCGCCATGCTTCGGATCGAAATTCAGCGAATCGCGCACGCACCCTTCGAGCACCGGCGGCGCGATCGGCAATGCGTCGCCGATCGCATGCGTCGCGACCTGCACCTCGCATGCGCGGTTGAGCAGCCACATCAGCGAAAACGTCTGCGCGAGCGTCGCACCGATCGTCACCGGTCCGTGGTTGCGCAACAGCAGCACGGGCCGCCCGCCCGCACTCCCGACGATGCGCCGGCCTTCCTCGAGATGCACGGTGATGCCTTCGAAGTCGTGATACGCGATCTTCCCGTACAGCTGCGCCGAATAGAAATTCGAGAACGACAGCCCGTCGCGCGAACAGCACACGGCCATCGTCGGCGTCGTGTGCACGTGCATCACGCAGTGCGCATCGGGCAGCGCCGCATGGATCGCGCTGTGGAACGTGAAGCCGGCCGGATTGATCGGCCAGTCGGAGTGACCGATCACATTGCCGTCGATGTCGATCTTCACGAGATTCGACGCGCACACCTCGCGGTAATGGAGCCCGAACGGGTTGATCAGGAAATGTCCGTCCTCGCCCGGCACGCGCAGCGAGATATGGTTGTAGATCAGTTCGGTCCAGCCGAGATGATCGAAGATGCGGTAGGCGGCCGCGAGCTGCACCCGCGCCTGCCATTCGGCTTCGGAGAAGCGCGCGGGACGCGTGAACGGCTGGTTCGGTACACGTTGCATGAGGAACTCCGGTTGCGGGGCGCGCGGCCCCGGGGCGAATGGCGGCGCGCATCGTCCATCGTGTGCCGGCGCCGCGCGCGGTGCGTACACGCCCGTGCGGCGGCACGCCGTTCGGCGCGTTCCGGCCCGCATGGTGCGAGCGGACCGGCGGCGCCCTCACGATTCACATATCGTTGCGCACACAACCATATCACCTTTCCCCGCGCACCGGTATCGCGGGTTTTGCCGGAGCCGTTCCCGCCCTTACAACTGGTCGTCGACCGGCAGCAGCGTGAAGATGCCCGTCATCACGTTGCGCAGCAGCCCCGCATGCGGGTCGACGTGATAGGTGGTGGGCTGGCCGCCGTCGGTGCCCGTCCATTCGAGCGCGGGCGGGCTGCCGTCGGTCCGCTTCGCGAGCGTGACGCGGTAGCTTTCGTCCGGCTGCGTCACGCGCGCGAAGATCGCCGCGGCTTGCTGCGCGAGCACCGGGCTGTGGATCACGAGCGCGAGCTCGGTATTCAGGTACGCGGAACGCGGGTCGAGGTTCAGCGAGCCGATCACGAGGATTTGCCGGTCGATCACGTACGCCTTCGCATGAAGGCTCGCGCGCGAGCGCGAACCGAACAGCCGCGCGGGCTGCTGGTCCGGCTGCGACTTGAACTCGTACAGCTCGACGCCGCGCTGCAGCAACGGCACGCGATACGGCGCATAGCCGGCCTGCACCGCGACCGCGTCGGTCGCCGCGAGCGAATTCGTGACGATCGCGACGCGCACGCCGCGCGCGGTCGTGTCGCCGAGGATCTTCACGCCGGCGTCGTGCGGCACGAAGTACGGCGAGAACGCGAGGAATTCCTTCTGCGCGCCGCGCGTCAGCTCGGCCAGGCGCTGCATCGGCGGGCTCACGTAGGTGCCGGTCGGCCGCGCGACCTTGTCCGGCGCATCGACCTCGAATTCGGCCGGCGCCCACACGAGCTCGAGTTCGTCGCGCGCGATCTGCCGGGCGAGCGGCGTCGCGTTCAGCGGTTTCGCGTTGTACGGATCGGCGTTCTTGCGCCAGTGGTCGCGCAGCTCGTCGCGCATCGCGTCGAGATCCTTCGGATCGAACGTCTGATGATTGAGCACGCGCAACGGATAGCTGCTCGCGCTCGCCCAGTAGTCGTCGAAGCTCTTCGAGATGTCGTTCGTCACCGGGCCGGCCGCGAGCACGTCGAGATCGCGGAACTGCAGCGTCGGGCTCGCGCTGAAGTATTCGTCGCCGAGATTGCGGCCGCCGACGATCGCGATCTGGTTGTCGGCGATCATCGCCTTGTTGTGCATCCGGCGCGTGAAGCTGTCGATCCGCGTGAAGAAGTTGGTCGTGCGCTCGACCATGCCGCGCTGCGACGCGCCGAACGGGTTGAACACGCGGATCTCGATGTTCCGGTGCGTATTCAGCGCGGCCATCACGCGGTCGATATCGTCGAAGTTCAGGTCGTCGACCAGCATCCGCACGCGTACGCCGCGATCGGCCGCGTACAGCGCGGCGCCGAGCAGCAGCTTGCCGGTCGTATCCTCGGTCGCGATGTAGTACTGCATGTCGAGCGTCTTCGTCGCCGCTCGCGCGAGCGCGATGCGCATCTGCAACGCGATGGCGCCGTCGGCGAGCAGCCGGAAGCCCGACTGCCCCGGATGCGCGGCTTCCGGCGCGGCCAGCGCATCGCGCAGCGGCGTCGCGGTATCGGCGGACAACGCGTGGGAGACCGGGCGATCGAGCGAGGTGGCGGGCGGATGCGTCGCGCACGCGGCGAGCGGCAGCAGCGCGCAGACGACTAGCGCGCGGGCCTGGCGGCAGGCGGCGCGCCACGACAGCGCGACCGGTGCGCGCCGGATCAAGGACGTGAGCACGGAAGCTTCCTCGACAGTCGGATCAATGGGCACGTCATCGCCGCGGCGCGCGGCTGACAAGCGGTTCCGGTCGATTCTAGTAGGCGCCCGACGAACCGGTCAATCGCGCGGGCCGCGCAGCCGCACCGCGCGCCGGGCAGGGTGGCGCGCGATGCGCGACCGGCCGCCGCGCGGGCTGCCGCCGTCACTGGTCCGACCAATCTCACGACGTATCGCCGCTGCGTTCGAAATGGCTGCGCACGTAGTCGATATGCGTCTGCATCGCGGTGCGCGCCTCTTCGGGCCGCTGCGCGCAGATCGCCTCGCACACGACCCGGTGCTGCAGCAAGAGCAACTCGGATGCCTGCTCGTCCTCCATCGTCATCCCGGCCACGTTGATCGAAATGTGCTCGCGCAACATTCCGATCACGCTCGTATGCAGGTGCAGGAACATCGTGTTGTGCGACGCGAGCGCGATCGCCTCGTGCAGCTTCGCGTCGGTCGCGGCCTCGACGGCCGCGTCGTCGTTCGCGTGCGCGGTTTCGAGCTCGCGCAGCAGCGCGCGGATCCGGCGCCGGTCGTTCGCATCGGCCCGCAGCGCGGCGAAATAGGCGGTCGCCCCTTCCAGCACGCGGCGGAATTCGAGGATGTCGTCGCGCAGCGCCGGATGATCGGCGACCAGCTGGCCCCACGGCGACGCGATGCCGGCGCGCAACTGGTCCGTCGCGTAGACGCCCGCGCCGCGCCGGCTCTGCAGCAGCCCGCGCGCGACGAGCCGCTGGGTCGCCTCGCGCACCGTATTGCGCGCGACACCGTACTGCTGCGCGAGCACGCGCTCGGCCGGCAGCCGCGCGCCGGCCGGCCACGTGCCGTCGAGCAGCGCCGTCTCGATCTTGCGCATCACCACTTCGGTCCGGCCCCGTGCCGTCATCGCTGCCATCGTCGCGTCTCCCCGCGGAATGCGTGCCGCGCCGATTGGCCCAACCAATTTGAGCTACGGCGCGGACGCGGGAATTATGCAGCGAAATCGACGCTCCGCATGCCGGGCCGTCGCCTCTGGAGCGAGACATGAACCCAAGGCCGTACCCCACCGCCCCCGCGCACGTCTATCTGTTCGCGACCTGCCTGGTCGACCTGTTCGTCCCCGAAGCGGGGCTCGACGCGGTCCGCCTGCTGGAACGCGAGGGCCTGACGGTCCACTATCCACGCGGCCAGAGCTGCTGCGGGCAACCGGCCTACAGCAGCGGCAACCCCGACGAAGCGCGCCGCGTCGCGGCCGCGCAGCTCGACCTGTTCGCGCAACCGTGGCCGGTGATCGTGCCGTCCGGCTCGTGCGCGGGCATGATCCGGCACCACTGGCCGGCGCTGTTCGCCGACGATCCCGTTCACGGCCCGAAGGCGCGCGCGATCGCGGAGCGGACCTACGAACTCGCCGAATTCCTCGTCCACGTGCTCGACGTCCGGCTCGACGCGATCGCGACCGGCGCCGGGCCCGACGAACGCGTCGTGCTGCACACGTCGTGCGCGGCGCGGCGCGAGATGGGCACGCGCGTGCACGGCGTCGCGCTCGTCGACGCGCTGCCGGGTGTGACGCGCATCGAACACGAACGCGAGTCCGAATGCTGCGGCTTCGGCGGCACGTTCTCGCTGAAGCATCCGGACATCTCCGGCGCGATGGTGCGCGACAAGGTCGCGTCGGCCTGCGCGACCGGCTGCGACCGGCTCGTGTCCGCCGACTGCGGCTGCCTGCTGAACATCGGCCACGCCGCGGCCAAGGCCGGCGCGCCGCTGCCGGTCGAACATCTCGCGAGCTTCCTGTGGCGCCGCACGGCCGGCGCCGGCTCGCTGCGCGGAGAGTCGCAATGAGCGCGCGCAACGCGATCCTCGCGCGGCTGCGCGCAGCCGCCCCGGATGTCGCGACGAACGCGGCCGCTGCACTCGACGCGCGCATCGACTCACACTACGCGGCACGGCGTACGCGGGTCGCGCCCGATCCTCTGGCGCTCGCGCAGACGATGCAGACCGCGCTCGCCGCCTCGCACGCGGACGTCTGGTGCGCGAGCGCCGACGCATGGCCCGCGCAGCTGGCCGCGCGGCTCGCCGACGCCGGCGTGCGCCGCCTGCTGCTCGACCCGGCCCGCGCCGAATCCGCGGCGCTCGCCCGCGCGCTGCCCGAGACGGTCGCACCCGTACCGTTCGACCGGCCGATCGACGCATGGAAGGCCGAACTGTTCGACACGATCGACGCCGGCTTCACCGTCGCGCGCTCGGGCATCGCGGCCACCGGCACCGTCGTGCTCGCGCCCGATGCCGGCACGCCGCGCACGGTGTCGCTGGTGCCGCCGCTGCACATCGCGCTCGTTCACGCGAACACGGTGCATGCGGACCTGCACGCCGCCGTGCACGCGGAACGCTGGCAAGCCGGCATGCCGACCAACCTCGTGCTGGTATCGGGCCCGTCGAAGACGTCCGACATCCAGCAGACGCTCGCCTATGGCGCACACGGCCCGCGCCGCCTGTGGGTCGTGATCGTCACCGATTCGGCCGCGCCGCCGGCCGCCCCCGCCTGTGAGGACCTGCCGCGATGAGCAACCACCCGCTGCAATTCGTCGCCCCCGGCGACTTCAAGACCCGTGCGCGCGCCGCGCTCGACGATCCGGCGCTGCGCCAGAGCTTTCGCGGCGCGATGGACTTCCTGCAGGGCAAGCGTGCGACGCAGTTCCCCGACGACACCGAGCTGCAACGGTTGCGCGATCTCGGCGAAGCCGTGCGGCAGCATGCGCTCGCGCAACTGCCCGTGCTGCTCGAACGGCTGGAGACGAAGCTCACCGAAGCCGGCGTGCACGTGCACTGGGCCGAGACCGCCGCCGACGCGAACGCGATCGTGCTCGGCATCGCGCAGGCAAAGAAGGCGCGCCGCGTGATCAAGGGCAAGTCGATGGCGAGCGAGGAAATCGAGCTGAACCATTACCTCGCGGAGCACGGCGTCGACTGCATCGAATCCGACATGGGCGAATTCATCGTGCAGCTCGCGGGCGAAAAGCCGTCGCATATCGTGATGCCGGCGATCCACAAGACCCGCGGCGACATCGCCGAACTGTTCGCGGCGCACCTGCCCGGCACGCGCTACACGGAAGACGTCGACGAACTGATCCAGACCGGCCGGCGCGCGCTGCGCCGTGCGTTCGCCGAGGCCGACATCGGCCTGTCGGGCGTGAACTTCGCGGCCGCCGACACGGGCACGCTGTGGCTCGTCGAGAACGAAGGCAACGGCCGCCTGTCGACGACGGTGCCCGACACGCACGTGGCGATCATGGGAATCGAGAAGGTCGTCGAGAAGCTCGAGCACATCGTGCCGCTGTCGAGCCTGCTCACGCGCTCGGCCACCGGCCAGGCGATCACGACCTACTTCAACCTGATCTCCGGCCCGCGCCGCGACGGCGAACGCGACGGCCCGCGCGAGCTGCATCTCGTGCTGCTCGACAACGGCCGCACGCAGGCGTACGCGGACGAACAACTGCGCGCGACGCTGCAGTGCATCCGCTGCGGCGCGTGCATGAATCACTGCCCCGTCTATACGCGCATCGGCGGCCACGCGTATGGCACGACCTACCCGGGCCCGATCGGCAAGATCATCTCGCCGCACCTGCTCGGCCTCGACGCGACGGCCGACCTGCCGACCGCGTCGACGCTGTGCGGCGCCTGCGGCGAGGTGTGCCCGGTGCGGATCCCGATCCCGCAACTGCTCGTGCGGCTGCGCACCGAAGCGAACCGCAAGCCCGACGAGCCGGTCGCGCATCCGTTGCGCGGCCAGGGCGCGAACTACCACCGCGCGGAAGAACTCGTGTGGCGCTTCTGGTCGGGTGCGTTCGCGCATCCGCGTGCGTACCGCGCCTTCCGCTGGACCGCGACGCGCCTGCGCGCGCTGACGCCCGCGAAACAGATGGGCTGGACGCAGCACCGCACGCCGCTCGAACCGGCGCCGCGCAGCCTGTCCGACCTGCTGCGCGCACGCGGCCAGCCCGAATAGCACCCGCTTTCAAACCCGTACCCCGATAAATCCATGGAGGAGACACCCATGCAGGTTTGGCACCAGATCTACACCCCGCTCGGCAGCCTCGGGCTGTCGGCGTTCGTCGCCGCGATTCCGATCATCTTCTTTTTCGTCGCGCTAGCCGCGCTGCGGATGAAGGGCCACGTCGCGGCCGCGATCACGCTGCTGCTGTCGCTCGGCGTCGCGATTCTCGCGTACGGGATGCCCGTGCCGCAGGCGCTCGCGGCCGGCGGCTTCGGCTTCGCGTACGGCCTGTGGCCGATCGCGTGGATCATCGTCGCGGCCGTGTTCCTGTACAAGATCGTCGTGAAGACCGGCCAGTTCGACATCATCCGTGCGTCCGTGCTGTCGATCACCGACGACCAACGCCTGCAAATGCTGCTGATCGGCTTCTCGTTCGGCGCGTTCCTCGAAGGCGCGGCCGGCTTCGGCGCGCCCGTCGCGATCACCGCCGCGCTGCTCGTCGGCCTCGGCTTCAAGCCGCTGCACGCGGCCGGGCTGTGCCTGATCGCGAATACCGCGCCGGTCGCGTTCGGCGCGATGGGCATCCCGATCATCGTCGCCGGGCAGGTGACGGGCATCGATGCGTTCCACATCGGCGCGATGGCCGGCCGCCAGTTGCCGCTGCTGTCGCTCGCGGTGCCGTTCTGGCTCGTGTTCATGATGGACGGGCTGCGCGGCGTGCGGCAGACCTGGCCCGCCGCGCTCGTGGCGGGCGGCAGCTTCGCGGTGACGCAGTACTTCACGTCGAACCACATCGGGCCCGAGCTACCGGACATCACGTCGTCGCTCGTCAGCCTCGTCGCGCTCGCCGCGTTCCTGAAGGTCTGGCAGCCGAGCCGCGCGAAGCAGACGGCGGGCAGCATCGTCGCGTCCGGCGGCGGTGCGGCGCTCGCGGGGTTCGGTACAGGCGGCAACGGCTCCGGCACGAGCCGCCAGCCGTCGCCGTACACGCTCGCGCAGACCGTGCGCGCGTGGTCGCCGTTCCTGATCCTGACGGCCGTCGTCACCGTGTGGAGCATCGCACCGTTCAAGGCGCTGTTCGCCGCGCACGGCGCGCTCGCGTCGACCGTGCTGAAATTTCACGTGGCCGGGCTCGACCAGCTCGTCGTGAAGACCGCGCCGATCGCCGCGACGCCGAAGGCGCTCGACGCGGTGCTGAAGATCGATCTCGTGTCGGCGGTCGGCAGCGCGATTCTCGTGACCGCGCTGATCTCGATGGCGCTGTTGCGGATGAAGCCGCGCGACGCCTGCGTCACGTTCGGCGAGACGCTGAAGGAACTGACGCGCCCGATCCTGTCGATCGGCCTCGTGCTCGCGTTCGCGTTCGTCGCGAACTACTCGGGGATGTCGTCGACGCTCGCGCTGATGCTGGCCGGGACCGGCGCCGCGTTCCCGTTCTTCTCGCCGTTCCTCGGCTGGCTCGGCGTGTTCCTGACCGGCTCGGACACGTCGTCGAACGCGCTGTTCTGCTCGCTGCAGCAGGCCACCGCCCATCAGCTCGGCGTGCCGGAGACGCTCGCGGTCGCCGCGAACACGACGGGCGGCGTGACCGCGAAGATGATCTCGCCGCAATCGATCGCGGTCGCGTGCGCGGCGACGGGCCTCGTCGGCAAGGAATCCGAGCTGTTCCGCTTCACGGTGCGGCACAGCCTGCTGTTCGCGGTGATCGTCGGGCTGATCACGCTCGTGCAGGCGTACGTGCTGCCGGGGATGGTGCCGTAAGCGGCGCGCAGGCACGGCCCAAAACAAAACCCCACGCCCGAACCACGAGCGTGGGGTTTTTCATGTCGCTTGCCGATCGCCGGCGCGAACGGCCGGCGCTCCGCCGCGCGATCAGCTGCCCTTCGCGATGCGATCCTGGATGTGCTGCGCGCGGCTCGCCGACGACGGGTGCGAGCTCATCATCGAGCTCTGGCCGCCGTCCATCTGCGCGAGCTTCTGGAAGCCGGTGACGAGGCCCTTCTGGCTCATGCCCTTCTGCTTCATCAGGTCGAACGAGTAGTCGTCGGCCGCGCTTTCCTGCGACTGCGAGAACTGCGCGTTGATGAACTTCTCGGTGATGTCGCCGAGCTGCGAACTCGACAGTGCCGCCACGCCCGGCGAGGCCGCGCCGGCCGCGCTGCGCGCCGCGCTCACCGCGTATGCGGTCTGCATCGCCTTCTTCGAGTGGCCGAGTGCGACGTGGCCCATTTCATGGCCGATCACGCCGCGCAGCTCGTCGTCGTTCATCATGTCCATCAGGCCGCTGTACACGCGCACGCAGCCGTTGCCCATCGCCCACGCGTTGACGTCCTTGGTCAGGTAGACCTTGTAGTTGATTTTCTGGCCGTTCAGCGTCATGTCGCCGAAGCCCTTCATCACCTTCGTCAGGCGCTTCGCGTAGGCGCTGTTCGCCGGCGCGATCTTCGATTCGGCGTCGCTCGACTTGCACGATTCGTTCGACAGCGCGGCGATGTCGCTGTCCGACAGCGTCGCTGCCTTGTACAGGTTGGTCCCCGCCGACGTCAGGCTGTTCGCGTCAAGGCTCTGTACCCCGCCGCATGCGCTCAACAGGAACGCCACGCCACACGCCGCCACCGCTTTCTTGAGTTGCATCCCGGAATCCCTCGATAGTTGTATTTGGGAGCGGCGATTTTGCATAATCCGGCAGAAAATTACCAGATGTTTACATCGGATGACACGTTCATTACTCGTTGGATTGACATGACGCGGCGATCCGGCACCGGATTGGCGACGAAAAGCAGGGTAATCGCCGCACGCGGGGCGGCGACCGCGAAGGAAACGGCCGGCTCTTCGCTCAGGCCGTCTGGTCGCGCCGCCGCGTCAGACGCCGGGCGACCAGCATCGGCAGCCGCATCGCGAAGCCGGCGAACAGGCGCAGGTGCATCCACGCGAGCAGCGCGTTGTCGCGGCCGTAGTGAAAGTGCGACACGCCGCCTTCGTCCCGGCCGAAATAGCGCACCGGCGCGTCGATGCGGATCGGCCGCACGCCGGCCCAGCACAGCCGCACGGCGGCTTCGGGATCGAAGTCGAAGCCGCGCATCCACGGCTGGCGCCGCATGATCGCCGCCAGCGGCGCGACCGGATACACGCGAAAACCGTACAGCGAATCGCCGATCCCGGCCCACAGCGTCTCGAGGTCGGCCCACGCGTTCGACAGCCGGCGCCCCTGCACGCGCAACTGCGGCGCGCTCGCGTCGAACTTCGGCACGCCGAGCACCATCGCATCGGGCGCGGCCTGCGATGCCGCCATGAAGGCGGGAATCAGGTCGGCCGGATGCTGGCCGTCGGAATCCATCGTCAGCACGTGCGTGAAGCCGCTCGCGGCCGCCGCGTCGAGCCCCGCGTGCACCGCGGCGCCCTTGCCGCGATTCTCCGGCAGCACGATCACGCGCAAGCCGGGATCGCGCTCGGCCATCGCCTGCAGCCGTTCGGCGCTGCCGTCGGTGCTGCCGTCGACGACGACCCACACCGGGTTCCACTGCGCGCGCGCATGGCGCACGGTCGTGTCGACCTTGGCGCCCGGGTTGTAGCTCGGAATCAGGACGAGATGAGTGGGCGACGCGTGCAGCTTGAACATGGAAACAGCCGATGACGAAGACGGGGATCCTGACAAAAGTGTATGACCGGCCGACGAACGCCGGCACGCTTCGTCGACCCCGGCCGCCTGCCCGACCGGTGGCCGGATCGTGAGGCTCTCGCGCTTCATGACAGCCACTCCATCGCATGACCGGCGCTGGCCTCGATCTCGACCAGCAGGTCGTCGCGGCACACGTCCGCATGCACGAACAGCGGCCGCACGTGAGGACCGGCGGCCTCGCGCAGCACGCGGCCGATCGCGGCCAGCGCCGCGGGGTCGCCTGCATCGCGCACGTAGACGCGATAGCCGAGGTCCGCGAGCGAGAACGGGCCGTGCCCCTGCCGCGCGGCCTGCTCGAGCACCGCCGCGAGGTTCGCGACCGTCTCGCGCGTCTGCGCGACGACGTCGCCGCGATGCACGGTGCGGTGCCCGACGATGCTCGCGGTGCCCGAGACGAACAGCACCGGCGTCGCGTCGCCGTCGGCCCACGCGGCGGCGCGCGCGAACGTCGGCGCGCGCGGGCCGTACTGCGCCGGATAGTGATAGGCGCTCACCTGGCGCGGATTCTCGATGGAATCGGCCGGCGTGCGGCTCGCGAGGAAATGGATCGCGAGCGGCGCGGCCGGCGACGCATCGCCGGCGACCGGCACGACCGAGCCGAGCGCGCACGCGGCCGGCACGCCGCCCGTCAGTGCGCGGCGGCACGCGTCGAACGCCTGCTGACGGCCGATATTGAACTGACGATAGCGCTCGATCCCGAACTGCACCGCATTGATTGCCGGCACGGTGTTCCAGATCCGCAGCGGATGCGGGATGCCCAGCGTATCGAGCAGCTCGAACAGCGCGCGGTACGCGTCGAACGTCGCGCGTTCGAGCGGCGTGCCGCCGTCGCGCGGCGCGTCGTCCGCCGCGTCCGTCTCGTGCACGACGAGGCTGCCGAACACGAGCCCCGCCGCTTCGCTGTAGCGGTAGTGCAGCGCACCGCGCCGCTCGCTGCGCACGTCGTGCGCATCGCATTGCCACACTTCGCAGACCGCATCGTCCGGTGCGACGTCGGCGCCGAGCAGCGCCATCTGTACCGGTGCGACCGGCAGGCCGGGCGCGGCATCGGTCAGCATCCGCGCCATGGCGGCCGCGCGCGATGCGTCCGGTGTTCCCGCCGCGCCGATGCACACCGCGCCCAGCGCGCCGGGAAACACGCGATCGAATCCGTCATCCCGGCCGCACGCATCGTGCAGCAGCGCGACGAGCCGCGCATGGCTCGCCTGGACGAGCCGCAGCGCGCGGTCGCCGCCGTGCGCGAACGGCGCGGCCGCAGGCGCGGCGGCGGGCAACATCGGACACGGACGCCGTTCGGCGTCGACTGAATGCACGGACACTTCGATTTCCTCACGATGCGGCACGGGCCGCGCGATCACGCAGCCCTGCACCGCGTTGCGTTACGTCAGGCCCACGCGGCGCGCTTCGTCATGCGAGCCCGCCGTTGACGGACAACACCTGCCCCGTCACATAGGCCGCGGCGTCGGACACGAGATACGCGACCATCGCCGCGACTTCGTCGGGCCGGCCCGCGCGCTGCGCGGGCACGAGCTGCTTGATGCGTTCGGCGGGAAACGCCTGTTCGGCCATCGGCGACGCGATGATGCCCGGCGCCACCGCGTTCACGGTGATGCCGCGCGACGCGAGCTCCAGCGACAGCGACTTCGTCGCGCCGATCAGCCCCGCCTTCGCGGCCGCGTAGTTGGCCTGCCCGCGATTGCCCGTCACGCCGGCCACCGATGCGATGTTGACGATCCGTCCGCGCCGCGTGCGGATCATCGGCAGCAGCAACGGCTGCGTGACGTTGAAAAAGCCGTTGAGCGTCACGTCGATCACGCTGTGCCATTGCCGGCGCGACATGCCGGCCATCGGCGCGTCGTCGTGGATGCCAGCGTTGTTGACGAGGATCTGCACCGGCGCATCGTCGATGAACGGCTGCAGCGCGGCGAGCGTCGCGTCGGCGTCGGTCACGTCGAACGCGATCGCGTGCGCGGCGCCGCCGGCCGCGACGATCTGCTGCGCGACCGCCTCCGCCTGCGCGAGATGGCGGTTCGCATGCACCCACACTTCATGGCCGGCCTGCGCGAGCGCCGTGCAGATCGCCTGCCCCAGCACACCGCTGCCGCCCGTCACGAGCGCCCGCATCGCCTTGCTCCGTTCATCGCGTTTTCCCCTCGATCGATGCCGTCGCGCATCGTCCGCCGAGCGACGCCGTCACTTCGTGCGATGCGCGGCGACGTAGGCAGCCAGCGCACCGAGCGTCGCAAAGATCGTCTGGTTGTCCGGATTGTCCGAGCGCAGTTCGAAGCCGTATTTCTTCGAGATCAGCAGCGCGATTTCCAGGATGTCGATGGAGTCGAGCCCGAAACCTTCGCCATACAGCGGGGTGTCGGCCGTCACTGTTTCGAGCGGGACGTCTTCGAGATTCAGTTCGCCGATGATCAGCGTGGCGAGCTCTTGTTCCAGTGCGTTCATCATGCGTGCGGGCAGGCGGCCCATGGCAGCGGGAGGCGCCCGGAAACGGCAACCGTCGTGCACGCCCGGCGCGTGCAAATCTCCGTCCCTCCGGCGTCTGCCGGCTTCCCCGCCTGCGTCATGTGGGGATCGTTTGTAAAAGTTACGCGGATTCTAGACGATGGGTATCGGGTCGTATACCGCGAATGGTTACAGACTCGCTAGCCGGCGCCGCGGCCCGTTGCGCACGGGAATGGACGAGACGCTTGAGCCGCTTTGGATGGAAATGGACCGACCCCGCGAAACCGTTCGCCCGGTGCCATACAATCGGTTACAAAACCCGGTCGCGGGCGGCCCGAAGCCGCCCCGCCGCGGCCCTAAAATGAGCGTGCCCGACCATCGGCCCGGACTCGCGTCCCGGCCGCCATTCATATGATGTTTGACGGCCCGACCCCGCGTCCGGCCACGATCCGCCCGATGTTTCCAGTGATGCCACGTCCGCCCTTGCGCCCCGTTCCGGTTCGCCCGCCCGTCAGCCGCCGCAGCCCGGCCGCCGGCCGGTGCGCGCGCCGTGCGCCCGGAGGCCGTCGATGAGCCGGCTGCTGCCCGTCGTGCGCGGCGTCGCAGCGGTCGGCACCGTGGCCGCGTACCAGATTGGCGCGCACTACGCGAGCGCGACACCGGGCGCGCACGGCGTCGGCCTCGCGATGGCGCTCGTGCCGCCGCTGCTGCTCGCGCTCGGCGTGGCGCTGCGCTCGCCGCGGCGCGCGTGGCTCGTGCCGGCATGGCTGCTGGCCGCCGCCGCGTTGTGGGCCGCGCGCGCGCCGCTCGCGCAGCACTTCGAATGGGGCCTGTATCTGGAGCACGCGAGCTTCAACGTCGCGATGGCGCTGCTGTTCGGCCGCACGCTCGTGGCCGGCGACGTGCCGCTGTGCACCCGCTTCGCCGCGATGATCCACGGCACCGTCACGCCGGCCGTCGCGCGCTACACGCGCCGGATCACGCTCGCGTGGACGCTGTTCTTCGTCGCGACCGCCGCCGTGTCGACGCTGCTGTTCGCGACCGCGCCGATCGTCACGTGGTCGACTTTCGCGAACTACCTGTCGCTGCCGCTCGTCGCCGTGATGTTCGCCGCCGAGCATGCGTGCCGGCGTGTCGCGCTGCCGCACGAGCCGCAGCCGCGAATGGTCGACGCGGTGCGCGCGTATCGCGCGTCGACCCACGCATCGCAGGCCTCGCGATGAATTCATGACCGGCGCGGCTGCGTGGCCGCGCCGGCCTTCGTTCCCGTCTTGACCGATTTATGCCGACTCACCCGCTGGTATTCCATTCCTCGCCCGACCGGACGATCGCCTGGCGCGACGGCTCGCCCGTCACCGTGCGCGCGTTCGTCGCCGACGTCGCGCGCGTGGCCGCCGCGCTGCCCGCCGGCGGCCACGTGTTCAACGTGTGCCGCGACCGCTATCGCTTCGCGGTCAGCCTGTGCGCGGCGCTCGTCGCCGGCAAGATCAGCCTGCTGCCGTCGACGCACACGCCGGAAATGGTCCGCCAGCTCGCGTCGTTCGCGCCCGATGCGTTCTGCCTGCACGATGCGCCCGACTGCGCGATCGACCTGCCGCGCTTCGCGTATCCCGACGCCGCGCCGGGCAAACCGGCGGCCGATGCGCCGTTCGCCGTCCCGCAAATCGACGCGGCGCGGATCATGGCCTACGTGTTCACGTCCGGCTCGACCGGCGCGCCGGTGCCGCACCGCAAGACCTGGGGCTTCCTGGTCGGCTGCGTGCGCGCGGCGGCCGAGCGGCTCGGGCTGCTCGACGGCCGTGCGGCGACGCTGATCGGCACGGTGCCCGCGCAACACATGTACGGTTTCGAGTCGACGGTGCTGCTCGCGCTGATCGGCGGCCTCGCGTTCAGCAACCGCCAGCCGTTCTACCCGAGCGACATTCGCGACGAACTCGACGCGCTCCCGCAGCCGCGCGTGCTCGTCACGTCGCCGATCCACCTGCGCGCGCTGCTGTCCGCCGGCCATGCGCTGCCGCGCGCGGCGCTGGTGCTGTCGGCCACCGCGCCGCTGTCGGAAAAGCTCGCGTGCGAAGCCGAGGCCGCGCTCGACGCGCCGCTCGTCGAGATCTACGGCAGCACCGAGACCGGCCAGATCGCGACCCGTCGCACGTCGCAAGGCGCGGCGTGGGAACGGTTCCCGGACATCCGGCTCGATGCCCGCGACGCACCGGACGGCGACGACAGCGGGCCGACCGTGTGGGTATCGGGCGGGCACGTCGAGGCGCCCGTGCCGATGGGCGATGCGCTCGAACTGCTCGGCGACGGCCGGTTCCTGCTGCACGGCCGCAAGGCCGACCTCGTCAACATCGCCGGCAAGCGCACGTCGCTCGCGTACCTGAACCATCAGCTCAACGCGATCGCGGAGGTGGTCGACGGCGTGTTCTTCATGCCGGACGAAGCCACGCCGGCGCACGGCGACACCACCCTCGAGCCGATCACGCGGCTCGTCGCGCTGGTCGTCGCGCCGACGCTCTCGGCCGCCGATCTGCAACGCGCGCTGCGCGAGCGGATCGATCCGGCGTTCATGCCGCGCCCGCTCGTGTTCGTCGATGCGCTGCCGCGCAACGAAACGGGCAAGCTGCCGCGCGACGTGCTGGCGGCGCTCGTGGCGCAACATGCGCGTGCCTCGGGCGCGACGCCCACGCCGCCGGCCGGGCGCGACCCGGCCCGCACGCCCTCGTCCGCGCTCGCGTTCACGATTGCCGCCGACCACCCCGCGCTGCCCGGCCACTTCCCCGGCCATCCGGTCGTGCCGGGCGTCGTGCTGCTCGATCACGCGATCCACATGATCGGCGCGGCGATGAACCGTCCGCTGCATGCGTGGCGGCTCGGGTCCGCGAAATTCCTGAGCCCGGTCGCGCCCGGCGAACCGCTCGATCTCGCGTACGACGCGGCGGCCAGCGGCGCGATCCGTTTCACGGTGCGCACCGGGTCGCGCGAGGTCGCGACCGGCGTGCTGTCAGCACCACCGTCCGTGCAGGATGGCGCGCAGCCATGAAGCGCACCGCATGGGCCGAACGCCAGGAGCGCAGCAACGCGGGCTTGCTGCGCGTGATGACGTGGATCTCGCTGCGCTTCGGCCGGCCGCGCGCGCGTATCGTGCTGCACCTGATCGCGACGTATTTCGTGCTGTTCTCGCCGGCCGCGTGCGCGGCGTCGCGCGACTACCTGCGCCGCGTGCTCGGGCGCCCCGCGCGCTGGCGCGACGTCTATCGGCACGTGTTCACGTTCGCGGCGACGATCCACGATCGCGTGTATCTGATGAACGGGCGCTTCGACCTGTTCGACATCCGGCTGCACGGCGAAACGCTCGTCGACGATGCGCTCGCGGGCGGACGTGGCGCGTTCCTGATGGGCGCGCATCTCGGCAGCTTCGAAGTCGTGCGCGCGATCGGCCGCACGCATCCGGACCTGCGCGTGGTCGTCACGATGTACGAGAAGAACGCGCGCAAGATCAACGCGACGCTCGCGGCGGTGAACCCGGCCGCGCAGCCGGAGGTGATTCCGCTCGGCCAGGTCGACTCGATGCTGAAGGTACGCGAGCGCCTCGACGCGAACTGCATGGTCGGCATGCTCGCCGACCGCACGCTGCTCGACGACGCGGCCGCGTCGCTGCGGCGCGTGCCGCTGCTCGGCGCGCCGGCCGCGTTCCCGCTCGGGCCGCTTTACATGGCCGCGATGCTGAAGCGCCCGGTGATCTTCATGACGGGCCTCTATCGCGACGGCAACCGCTACGATGTGCACTTCGAGACGCTCGCCGATTTCTCCGACGTGCGGCGCGATGCGCGCGCGGCGGCGGTCGACGCGGCGCTCGCGCGCTACGTCGCGCTGCTCGACCGGTACTGCCGCGCGGCGCCGTACAACTGGTTCAACTATTTCGATTTCTGGCAAGGCGGCGATGCCGTGGCCGCACCCGCGCGCCGCGAGGCGGCGCACGCCGGCGCCGACCTGCCCGCCACGAGGGATTCCGACGCATGACCGCCGTTCGCCGCTGCCTGCTCCCGTTTTCGTCGCCCCGCATCGCCGGTGTTATCCGCGTGATCGCCGCCACCGCCACCGCCGCCGCGATCGCGCTGGCCGTGCCCGCGCACGCGGCCGATACCGGAACGGCCTGGACCCTCGACCGGCTGATGTCGACGCTCGCGCAGCACAAGTCGGGCCGCGCGACCTTCACCGAGACGAAGACCCTGTCGATCGCCACGCAGCCGATCGAATCGTCGGGCGAACTGGTGTTCGTCGCGCCGGATCATCTGGAAAAGCACACGCTGCGCCCGACGCCCGAACACCTCGTCGTCGACGGCGAGATGCTCACCGTCGAGCGCAACAACCGCAAATACACGCTCGCGCTCGCGCGCTATCCGGAACTCGGCGCGTTCATCGACAGCATCCGCGCGACGCTCGCCGGCAACCGCTTCGCGCTCGAACAGGTGTACAAGGTCGCCCTCGCCGGACGCGGCGACGACTGGACGCTGACGCTCACGCCGCTCGACTCGCGGATGCTGAAGGTCGTCAGCACGATCACGCTCGACGGCACGCGTGACGTGTTGCGCAGCGTCGCGATCCGGCAGGCCGACGGCGATCGTTCGGTGATGCGCCTGCAACCCGTCGCGGCGCACGCGAACTGATGGACGATCGTACGCGCCCCTCGCCCGTCACGCGTCGCCCACCCGCGTGGCGGCAGCGCGCGGTGCTCGTGTGGCTGCTCGCGCTCGTCGCGTGCGGCGTCGCGATCGGGCGCGCGCAGTTCACGGCCGACCTGTCCGCGTTCCTGCCGAATGCGCCGAGCGCCGGGCAGCGCGTGCTCGTCGACCAGTTGCGCGACGGCATCGTGTCGCGCCTGATCCTCGTCGCGATCGACGGCGGCGATGCCGGCACGCGCGCCGCGCTGTCGCGGCGCGTCGCCGGCACGCTGCGCACCGATCCGCGGTTCGCGGCCGTGCACAACGGCGAAGCCGCGAACGACGCGCGCGACCGGCAATTCGTCTTCGCTCATCGCTACCTGCTGAGCCCGGCCGTCACGCCGCAGCGCTTCAGCGCCGACGGCCTGCACCAGGCGCTCGGCGACAGCCTCGACCTGCTGAGTTCGTCGGCCGGCCTCGTCGCGAAGGCGATGCTGCCGCGCGACCCGACCGGCGAAGTCGCCGCGCTCGTCGATGGGCTCGACAGCGCGGCCGAACCGGCGAGCCGCGACGGCGTGTGGGCGTCGCGCGACGGCACGCGCGCGGTGCTGGTCGTGCAGACGGCCGCCGCCGGCTCCGATACCGATGCGCAGGCCCGCGCGATCGACGCCGTGCGCCGCGCGTTCGTGGCCGCGACGCAGGCCGTGCCGAATGCGGCCGGCACCACGCTCGCGATGACCGGCCCCGGCGTGTTCTCCGTCGACACGCGCGACACGATCCGGCACGACGTCGAGCGGCTGTCGACGGCGAGCGTCGTGCTGATCGTCGCGCTGCTGCTCACGCTGTACCGGTCGCCGCGCACGCTCGCGCTCGGCCTGCTGCCGGTGCTGACGGGCGTCGCGGCCGGGATCGCGGCGGTCAGCGTCGCGTTCGGCACGGTCCACGGGCTGACGCTCGGGTTCGGTACGACGCTGATCGGCGAAGCCGTCGACTATTCGATCTACCTGTTCGTGCAATCGGCGCAGGCCGGCACGCGCGGCACGGCACGCCCGGCCGACGCGACGCGCGCGTGGGTCGCCGCGTACTGGCCGACGATCCGGCTCGGCGTGCTGACGTCGGTGTGCGGGTTCGCGTCGATGCTGTTCTCCGGCTTCCCGGGCCTCGTGCAGCTCGGGCTGTATTCGATCGTCGGCCTGACGGCCGCCGCGCTCGTCACGCGCTTCGTGCTGCCGCACCTGCGCGGCGAGCATGTCGCGATCCGCGACGTCTCGCGCGTCGGCGCCGTGCTCGCGCGCGCGGCCGACGCCGCGCCGCGGCTGCGCTGGCCGCTCGCGGTGCTCGTGGTCGCCGCCTGCGCGACGCTCGCGCTGCATCGCGACGGCCTGTGGAGCCGCGAGCTCGCCGCGCTCAGCCCCGTACCGGCACCGGCGCAGGCGCTCGACGCCCGGCTGCGCGCCGACGTCGGCGCGCCCGACGTGCGCTACCTCGTCGTGATTACCGCGCCGACCGAACAGGCCGCACTCGAAGGCGCGGAAAAAGTGGCCGCGCAATTGCAGCCGCTCGTCGAGCGCGGCACGCTCGGCGGTTTCGACAATCCGGCCCGCTACCTGCCGAGCGACGCCGCGCAGCGCGCCCGCCAGGCGAGCCTGCCGGATGCGAACACGCTTGCCGCGCGGATGCGCGATGCCGTCGCCCACCAGCCGATCGCGGTGAAGCCCGACCTGTTCGCGCCGTTCCTCACCGACGTCGACGCCGCGCGTCACGCGCCGCTGCTGACGCGCGCGGACCTGCACGGCACGTCGATGGCGCTCGCCGTCGACGCGCTGCTGACCGAACGCGACGGCCGCTGGAGCGCGATGCTGCCGCTGCGTGCGCCGGACGCCGCACGCACCGCGCAGCCGGCGTCGAGCCTCGACGCGACGCCGATTCGCGCCGCCGTCGCGCGCGCGGGCGTGCCCGATGCGCTGTTCGTCGACATGAAGGCCGAAGCCGATCGCCTGTACGTGAGCTACGTGCACGAGGACCTCCGGCTGTCGCTCGCGGGGTTCGCCGCGATCGCCGTGCTGCTGCTGATCGCGCTGCGCTCGCCGCGCCGCGCCGCGCGCGCCCTTGCGCCGCTCGTCGCGGCCGTGCTGGTCGTGACGGCCGGCTTCGCGCTCGCCGGCGTGCAACTGACGATCCTGCACCTGGTCGGGATGCTGCTGATCGTCGCGGTCGGCTCGAACTACGCGCTGTTCTTCTGCCGGCGCGCGAATGCGCAGCCCGTCACGCCGTACACGCTGGTATCGCTGCTGATCGCGAACCTCGCGACGGTCGCCGGCTTCGGGCTGCTCGCGCTGTCGCGCGTGCCGCTGCTCGAAACCTTCGGGCTGACCGTCGGCCCCGGCGCGATGCTCGCGCTCGCGTTCGCGGCGATTCTCGCGCCGCGCGCCGCGGCGACGATCGGTCATGGTGAACGTGGAGGCCGCGCATGAACGCGTCGTCGTCCATGCCGCCGCGCCACGCCGGCGACGCACGCCGCTGGAAGCCGACGCCGCTGATCGCGGGCGCCGCGGCACTGCACGCGGGCGCGGCCGCCGCCGTGGTCGCGCAACCGGCCACGTGGCCGTGGGCCGTCGGTGGCGCGGTCGCATCGCATCTCGCGCTGACCGCGGCGGGCCTGTGGCCGCGCAGCACGCTGCTCGGCCCGAACTGGACGCGCCTGCCGGCCGGCGCGGGCCGCCGCATCGCGCTGACGATCGACGACGGCCCGGACCCGGACGTCACACCGCGCGTGCTCGACCTGCTCGACCGTTACGACGCGCGTGCGACGTTCTTCTGCATCGGCGATCTCGCGCGCCGCCATCCGCGGTGGATCGAGGCGATCGTCGCGCGTGGTCACGCGGTGGAGAACCACAGTCAGCGGCACCGCCATACGTTCTCGCTGTCGGGGCCGGCCGCGCTGCGGCGCGAGATCGCGGCCGCGCAGCAGACGCTGACCGACATCGCCGGCACGCGCCCGCTGTTCTTCCGCGCGCCGGCCGGCCTGCGCAATCCGTTTCTCGAACCAGTGCTGTGCGAATTCGGGCTGCAACTGGCGAGCTGGACGCGGCGCGGCTTCGACACGCGGGCGCGCGACGCCGCGACCGTCACGCGCCGCCTGCTGCACGGCCTCGAGGCGCGCGACATCCTGCTGGTCCACGACGGTCATGCCGCACGCGATGCGCGCGGCGAACCGGTCGTGCTCGACGTGCTGCACGCGGTGCTGCGCGCGGCCGCCGACGCGCAGTTGCACTGGACCACGTTGCGCGCGGCGCTCGCGCCTGAACCGCCCCAACCGCCCGGCCAGCCGCGCGTGCCGGCACCCCCGTTTGATAAAATCTGACCGCGAACGGCGCGCCTGCCAGCCCTGCTGCGGCGCCCGTTCCGGCCACCGGATGCGACCCTCGTGAACCCTCTCCTGCTCTCGCACTTCACCGCCACCAGCTGCATCGGCCGCGGCCTCGACGCGACCCTCGGTGCGCTGCGCCGCGCCCGCGGCGGGCTCGTGCCGTGCAACTTCGAGCGCGCGGATCTCGACACGTGGATCGGCGCGGTGGACGGCGTCGATGCGCACCCCGTGCGCGCCGATCTCGCCGACTTCGAATGCCGCAACAACCGCCTCGCGCAAGTCGGCCTGACGCAGGACGGCTTCGACGCCCGCGTCGCGGCGGCCGCTGCGCGCTACGGCGCCGCACGCATCGGCGTGTTCGTCGGCACGAGCACGGCCGGCATCCTCGAAACCGAACGCGCGTACCAGCGCCGCGATCCGGCGAGCGGCGCGCTGCCGGCCGATTTCCGCTATGCGCACACGCACAACCCGTATTCGCCGGCCGCGTTCGTGCGCGCGTATTTCGCGCTGCGCGGGCCGGCGATGGCGATCTCGTCCGCGTGTTCGTCCGGCGCGAAGGCGTTCGGCTCCGCGCGCCGCATGATCGAGGCCGGGCTGATCGACGCGGCCGTCGTCGGCGGCGTCGATTCGCTGTGCCTGACGACGCTGTACGGCTTCAATTCGCTCGAACTGCTGTCGCGCCGGCCATGCCGGCCGTTCGACACGGCACGCGACGGCATCTCGATCGGCGAGGCCGCCGCGTTCGCGCTCGTCGAACGTGTGCCCGACCCGCCCGCTGCGCTCGACGACGACGCGATCCTGCTGCTCGGCATCGGAGAATCGAGCGATGCGCATCACATGTCGTCGCCGCATCCGGAAGGGCTCGGCGCGCGCGCCGCGATCGAGCAGGCGCTCGCATCCGCCGGCCTCGGCGCGCACGATATCGACTACGTGAACCTGCACGGCACCGCGACCCCGAGCAACGATGCAGCGGAAAGCCGCGCGCTCGGCGCGCTGTTCGCCCGCACGCCGTGCAGCTCGACGAAGGGCGCGACCGGCCACACGCTGGGCGCGGCCGGTGCGCTGGAGGCGATCGTCGCCGCGCTCGCGCTGCAGGAGCAGTTCGTGCCGGCCGGCGTCAACACGACGCAGCCCGACCCGGCGCTCGTCGCCGACTACGTGCTCGCGAGCCGCGACACGCGCGTGCGCGCCGTCCTCTCCAATTCGTTCGGCTTCGGCGGCACGAATTGCAGCCTGATCCTCGGCCGCGCCCGGCACGTGGCCGGTCGCGCCCGCCGTTGAGGCCCGCCATGACACTCACCGCGTTCATCGAGAGCATCGGCCTCGTCGGGCCGGGATTGACCGACTGGCCGCACGCGGCCGACGTGCTCGCGGGCCGCGCGCCCTACGCGGCCGCCCGCACCGAACTGCCCCCGCCCGCCGGGCTGCCGTCCGCCGAGCGGCGTCGCACGGGCCCCGTCGTGCGCGCCGCGCTCGCGGTCGGCCACGCGGCGGTGGCCGCGAGCGGCCGCGACGCCGCGACGCTCGCGACCGTGTTCAGCGCATCCGGCGGCGACGGCCAGAACTGCCACGCGATCTGCGAAACGCTGGCCGGCGACGATCGCCAGCTGTCGCCGACCCGCTTCCACAACTCGGTGCACAACGCCCCGGCCGGCTACTGGAGCATCGCGACCCGCGCGATGGCGACGTCGAACGTGCTGTGCGCGCACGACGGCAGCTTTGCCGCCGGCCTGCTCGAAAGCCTGTGCCAGGTCGTCGTCGATCGCGTGCCGAGCCTGCTGATCGCGTACGACACCGACTATCCGGAACCGCTGCGTGCGGTGCGGCCGATCGGCGACGCGTTCGGCGTCGCGCTCGTGTTCGCGCCGGAAGCGAGCGAACGCACGCTCGCCCGCATCGACGTGCAGCTCACCGATGCGCCCGCCACGACGCTCGCGCATGCCGAGCTCGACGCACTGCGCGCCGGCAATCCGGCCGCCCGCGTGCTGCCGCTGCTTGACGCGCTCGCCACGCGGCAATCGACGCGCGTCGTGCTCGACTACCTGGCCGATACGCGCGTGCAGGTCGACGTCGCGATGCCCGACTCTTTCGCGGAGCGCGCGCGATGACCACGACGGTCGTATTGACCGCGCCGCTCGACCACGCGTGGATTGCCGCGCACATTCCGCACGCCGGCACGATGTGCGTGCTCGATTCGGTCGATGCGTGGGATGCCGAACGAATTCGCTGCACCGCGACGAGCCACCGCGATCCGCACAACCCGCTGCGCGCGCACGGGCGGCTCGCGTCGGTCTGCGGCATCGAGTACGCGGCGCAGGCGATGGCCGTACACGGCGCGCTGCTCGGTGCGCATGAGGCGCGCCCGCGCGCCGGCTATCTCGCGAGCGTGCGCAACGTCGACGCGTTCGTCGACCGGCTCGACACCTTCGAGCAGCCGCTCACCGTCGACGCGGAACGCATGAGCGGCGACGGCCGCTCGGTGCTGTACGGCTTCGCGCTGCGCTGCGGCGAGCGCGTGCTGCTGTCCGGCCGCGCGGCGGTGATGCTCGACGCATCGGCCGCCGGCGCGTTTCAACCGGCGCCCGCCGGCAACACGAATCCTCGATGAAGAGGCTTACCTCAAGGAAACCGGTCGTGAAAGTTCGTCAGTTCATTGGCGCCGCGCTCGTTCTGGCGCTGCTCGGCCCGCTCGCCCACGCGGACATGTCGGAAGTGAAGCAGGACATCAAGCGCGATTCGAAGGAAGCCGCGCACAAGACCGGCGACGCGGCGCGCAGCTTCGGCCACGCGACCGCGAGCGCCGCGAAGGCGGTCGGGCACGGCGTCGCGCATGCGTCGCGCGAAGGCTGGGAAGCCACCAAGCGCACGACGAAGCGGATCTTCCACAAGAACGACTCGGGCGAGTCTGCCGGAAAGAGCGAAAGGAACGACTGATCGCGCATCCCGCGCGCGTGGCCGACGGCATGCGCGCGGGGCGTGACAGCCCATCGATCGCCCATCGATCGCCGATCGAGCGTTCACCGATCGCGACGCGTCGGCGCCGCGCTCAGCGTGCATCGCGCATGCGGCGCAACGACCGCGCCGGCCTGCGCGCGAAGCACTTGCCGTACGCGACGAGCCAGCAATCGCGATGATCGAAATTCCGCAGCAGCCGCGCGCGGCGCCGCTCGAGCCAGTAGAGCGCGATCGCCATCGTCAGCGCGACGGCCAGTGCCGAGCCGCCGATCACGAGTCCCATCCAGGTGTCGCCCATGCGTTCTCCGGAATGCGAGGCCGAAGCGGCGCGCCTGCCGCTTCGGCACGGAATGGTGCGGAACGCGGCCCGCCCGGGCGCGAACGCCGTGCGGGCCGCCGCGCGTCAGTGCATGTGCTGACCGCCGTTGATCGCGATGTTGGAGCCCGTCACGAAGCCGGCCTCCTCCGAGCACAGATAGGCCACCAGCGCCGCGACTTCCTCGGGCTTGCCGAGCCGGCCCGCCGGAATCTGCGGGAGGATCTTCGTGTCGAGGATGTCCTGCGGGATCGCGGTGACCATCTTCGTCGCGAGATAGCCGGGCGACACCGTGTTCACCGTCACGCCCTTGCGCGCGATCTCCAGCGCGAGCGATTTCGTGAAGCCGTGCATGCCGGCCTTCGCGGCCGCATAGTTGGTCTGGCCGACCGACCCCTTCGAGCCGTTCACCGACGAGATGTTGACGATGCGGCCCCAGCCGCGCTCGACCATGCCGTCGCAGACAGGCTTCGTCATGTTGAACACGGAGTCGAGGTTGGTGCGGATCACGGCATCCCAGTTGACCTTGTCGAGCTTGCGCAGCGTCATGTCGCGCGTGATGCCCGCATTGTTCACGAGAATGTCGACCGGGCCGACGTCCCGCACGATCTTCTCGATGCATTGCTGGCATGAATCGTGATCGGCCACGTCCACCGGATACGCATGGAATTCGCGGCCGGCCGCATGCATCTCGGTCAGCCAGCGGTCCGCGCCGGTGTTGTTCGGCGAATACGTGACGACTACCCGATGACCCGCGTCGTTCAACCTGATGCTGACCGCTTCGCCGAGGCCGCCCATCCCACCCGTCACAACTGCAATTCGCTTAGTCATACTATGAATTACCGACAAAAAAGTAATCGATGAAAGGCGGGGCGACGGCATCGGACATGCCGCCGCCCCACCGCTTCGATGCGCAGCCCCCGCCCGCTTCGCGGACGCGTCGCGCATCGGCACCGCGCTTTGTTGTTGACTGCCTGTGTTGCGCGAAAACCGTCCGGCTCGCCCGCGGCACTGGCCCACGCCGCAAGCGAACCGTGTCGTCAGGCCGCTGCTCCGACGCGCTCGACCGCGAGCGCGACGCCCATCCCGCCGCCGATGCACAGCGACGCCAGCCCGCGCTTCGCATCGCGCTTGACCATCTCGTGCAGCAGCGTCACCAGGATCCGGCAGCCCGACGCACCGATCG